>JAQTSF010000039.1 GCA_028711485.1 Candidatus Iainarchaeum sp. | reverse complement strand
AGTTGAAAGAATAATTATTGGGAAAGCAATAAAAATAAAATTTCTTATTCTGAAGAAGGTTCTTGAAAATATTGACGGAAAATCAGGAAGTTTGTAGGAGGGCATATTCATAATCATTGCAGGAGTTTCTCCCTTTATAAAAAAAGATGCAATGAATCCTAGAATAAGAACTACTACTAAGTTAAAAACATAAATTAAAAGTGCTATCTCAGCTCCAAGAAAAGCGGCAACCAAGCTGAATATAATTATGCTTCTCGCGGCGCAGGGGATTAATGTTACAAGGAATGCTGTGGTAAACTGCTGTTTTCTATTTTCCATTATCCTGCATCCTATACAGGCAGGAACAGAACAACCATAACCAAGAACTATTGGTATGAATGCCTTTCCATGTAATCCGATTCTGTGCATAAATCCATCTGTTAAATATGCTATTCTAGATAGATAACCAGAATCTTCTAGTACTGCAAGTAAAATGTAAAAGGGAATTAAATAAGGAATTGCAATTACCAAACCTGCGATGATTCCTTCAAGAACAGAATTTGAGAAAAATGATAGAATTGGGTCTTCAAAATTTAAGATAATATAAATAAGATTAAGATATTCTTCAAGAATTCCTGAAAGAAAACCTCCAAAAGAAAATATTGAATAGAAAAATAACAACAATATTAGTGCAAGAAAGAAATAGCCTAGTACATTATGCATAAACAAAGAATCCAATTTTTCATTTATTGAAATTTCAGGTTTTGATTGAGATTGAGATTGCAAAATGATTCCTTCTATTTTATTGTATCTTTCTTTTGAAATTATTGTCCTGATTTTCTGCTGGTATTTTTTTTCAAGAAGTTTAATTTCATTGTTTACAGTTGCAACAAGAGAGTTATTACTTGAAAATTCTTTTATTATTTCCTGCTCTCCTTCAAGCAATTTTATTGCAACCCATCTTTTTGGGTATTTTGAATTTGTTATTTTATAAGCTATTTTAGATAGGGAATTTTCAATGGATTGAGAATATCTTATTTTTGTTGGAATTTTTTTTGAGTTGTATAATTTAAATGCTTCAATAATCGCATTTTCTATTCCTTTTGACTGAGTTGCTATTGTTTTTACTGCAGGTATTCCAATAGATTGAAATAGTTTTTTCTCATTTATGAATATTCCTTGCTCTTTTGCAACATCAGACATATTCAAAACTAGAACTAAGGGACACTCCATCTCAATCATTTGAAGGGTAAGGTAAAGATTTTTTTCTAGGGAAGAAGAATCTGTTATATTCAGTATTACATTGGATTCTTTTGAGAGAATAAAATCCCTTGCTATTTGTTCTTCTATTGAAGAAGCTGAAAGCGAATTTATTCCTGGAAGATCAATTATTTTTATTGTTTTTCCTAAAAAAGACAGCTTTCCTTCTGCTTTTTCCACTGTTTTTCCAGGCCAATTTCCAACATGTTGGGAACCTCCCGTAAGCTGATTAAAGAAAACAGATTTTCCTGAATTCGGATTTCCTAAAAGAGCAAATGAAATGTCCTTCATTATTCAACCTCAATATAAACCTTATCAGATGCGCCTCTCCCTAAAGCTAATTTAGTGTTTCTTAATAAAATTTGAATAGGGCCTAATGAGGATTTTTTTAATAATTTTATTTTTGCCCCTGGAGTTAAACCCATATCTGAGAGTCTTGTGCAGCATTCCCTTCCTCCCACAACCATTACTATTTTTCCTAATTGATTTGATTTTAATTCTGAGAGTTTTTTTATTTTTCCAGATTTCATTCCTTTATCTAAAGCCTTTTTTAGAGCATTTTCAACATCATCAGAAAGTGCGTGTTCAAGAATACATGCTTCCCCGTGGGCTTTGTCTTTATTTATCCCCAAAAAAACCAAAAACCGTTCTAATAGAAGATGCTTGTTTAGTATTTTTGTTCCTATTTTTTCTCCTTCTTGAGTAAGTTCCACTCCTTTGTATGGAGTAAGTTTGAGAAGTCCTCTCTCCGAGAGTTTTTTTAGCATCTCACTTACACTTGCAGGAGAAACCTTCAGCCTTTTAGATATTAATGAAGTTTTTGCATGAATTTTCTCTTTCTTCAAACGGACAAGAAGCTCAAGATATTCCTCAATCTCAGGGCTTTGTTTTTTCATAAATCAATTTAGGTGCGCCTAAATTTAAAAACCTTGCTGAAAAAATAAAAAAGAAATTATTCCTTAATTTCTGCTTTTCTTTTATTTAGCTGTTCTATCTCGGATTTCAAAAATTCAATCCTTGAAACAAGCATTTGTTTTTCTTCGCTTTTAGATAAATTTCTTGAAAATCCGTATCCATAACCGCATCCTGGAGCAACTTCTCTTCTTCTGCAGTTCCAGTTTCCTCTAGCCCAAAAAGGACCGGTTCCGTCTCTACCTGGCATATTTTTTCACCTCTTTTTATTTTTTTTAATGTAATAATTTCCTCCATTGATTTTGATTGCATAACCTTCTGTTAAAGCTTGTGCAATCTTTTTTCTTGCTGATAAGAGAAGACGACTTAGTGTTGGTTGTGAAATATCCATTTTCTTTGAAGCATTTGTTTGCTCTATACTGCTGTAATCTACGAGTTTTAGTGCTTCTAGTTCATCAATAGAAATTTCTAACTCTTTAAGTTCTATTAATCTAACTCCTGCAGGTTTGAAATATGTTATTTCAGGCTCATTTGAAATTCTTCTGCATTTTCTTGGCCTAACCATGTTATGAATATATATTCATAATGTTTTTAAATAGATTAGAATGGATTTTATAAATAAAAAATAGAAAAAATTAAAGATGTAAATTCTTTGTACTTAAAACATATTTATCTTCTATTTTTACAATGTCTCTTAAATTGCTTGTAGTCAATGTTTCTAGTCTGCTTAGTAAAGTATTGAAAACAATATAACTTGCGCTTATTCCTAGTGCAAATATTACTCTTTCAAATACAACAACTCCTGGAAGAATTACTGCCCATAATTCAGGAACTGTTGGAATGGTATATAGAAATATAACTGAACCTATTGCATGTGCAGTGAATGTTGAGCCTAAACTTCTAAAGAATAAGTTCTCTGGAAGAAATTTCACTAAAAGAGGTATTGTCCAGAATAATGAATAATACCAGGCTTGCGAACCTATTGGATGAAGAATAAATGCTGCAATACAAATTATAGGGATTATAAAACTTAATTTATCTTTAGAGAAATTGTCTTTGTTTTTTGCAAAATAATACGCTCCAAAAATCATTGGGAATAATCTGAATAGATTGATAAAATTGAATTCTTTTCCTAATAAAATATAGTTTATAAATTGTGAAAGAAAAACTGAAATTGCACCTACAATTCCACCTAAAAAACCTCCTGCAATAGGACCTAAGAATTGGAAGAAGGTAAATGTTTGATTTTCAGCTGAATCAAGGCCTAATAAGGGTGAAAAATTCAGCTGCATTCCGATATAAGTAAGCAAAACAAAAATTGCAAGAAACATTACTCCTTTCTTAGAAAATAATTTCTGAGTGTTCATGCTAACCCACCTAAAAGTAATATTATATAAGGTAGTTATCTTTTTAAATTGTAGGTAACCCTAAATATCTTTTACAGGGGTCGTAGGTCAACCTGGTAGACTGTCGGCTTTGGGTGAGCCTTTTGACTTAGTATATACTTATGGCAAAACTCTCCGATGGAAATCGGAGATTTCCATGGACCATAAAACGATGCGTCGTTTTATTGGTCGGGAAAAGCCATGAGGTAAATCTAAGTACGGGTTTAAAAAAAGCCGATGATTTGAGACTTTTATATTCTTTGGAATATAAGGCAAATATTCAAATCTTCGCATAATTGCTGATTTTTAACAATCAAATGCGAAGTTAAAATCTCAGCGACCCCAAAAATCTATTTTTGGGGGTTGTGAACTTCAGTTCACTTGACCCCATTTTGATAAAAATGTGTTATGAATGTTAAAAGTTCATTCAACCTCAATTTTATATTCTAAAATAATTTATAACTTTTAACCAATGAGTAATAAGTATAATCTTGGATATCATTAGGAAATTTGGATTTAAAGGATTCCATAATTCTTGTAAATTCAAGAAAATCTTTTACCTCAAGATCAAATTCAAAATCAGAGGTAATTAAAGATTTTTCAGTATAAACCACATTAGGATGGCTTAGTATAAATTGTTTGAGCTCTTTAAAGTTTTTTTTAGAAGAAAGAATCATATCGACCTTGTAATATTGATAACCTAATTTCTCGTGATTTATCATTGCCCTAAATCCAATTATAATTTTATTTTTTTGCAAGTTTTTTAATCTGTGTCTTATAACCATTGCACTTTTTCCTAATTTTTTTGAAAGTTCTACTAAATCAGTACGTCCATTTTTAGATAAATAATCTAATAGTTTATAATCAATTTCATCTAATTCATAATTTTCTATTTTTTTTAAAGTAGCGAATTGTGCTTTATCCTTTGGAGTAGGTAGAAGATAAGAACGAGTAAACTCAATGTAATCAAAAACTAAACTTAAATGGGAAGAGTGTAAGTAATTAAAAAATTGATTATTAAACCCCTCCCAAAATAAGTTTAATTCCCAAATATTTTTTGCCTTAACTCCTAATACAAGATGATACGGGCCATTAACTTTAAATAAAACATAAATATTATTTTGAGATATTAAATAATCTAAAATAGACTTTTCTATTTCAGGAGGACAATTTTTTAATCTAATATTAATTCGATAGATAGAATAACCTAACAAAGAAAAATCAATAATTGCATTGAAACCAATTATTATATTTTCTCTAATTAATCGCTCAACCCTATATTTCACGGTTGTTTTAGAAGATCTAAGTTTTTTTGCAATTTGAGTGTAAGTTGTCCTTCCATTGCAATCTAATTCATAAAGTATTTTCCTATCAAAAGTATCTATATTGCTCATATTATTGTATTTTATTATAAAAATGTTTATAAATTTATATTTTTGTACAAAATAATCATAATTAATTATTAATATATGAAATACCATATATTAACACGATTAAAATGAAACTCCAATTGTTTAAAGTAAAAAAAGTAAAAACTTGCAAAAGAATAGGTAATAGATTTATGCCTATTGTAGATTCTGCAGGAGTAGCAGTTCTCGTACATGTAGAAAAAAGAGATTTGTGGCTTGATTTAACTAGAGTATCGAATGAGATAAAAAGAAAAGCTAGAGATAATCCAATAATATTAATTCCATTTGCACATATTTCAAGTTCCCTTGCATCTATGGAAGATGCAAAAAAAATAATATATGAATTAAGTGTTATTTTACGAGATAGTGGATGTGAAATAATTAGTGATGAATTTGGTATTCCTAAAAGTATTGATATTTCTGTAAATCTGGGGGATCCTATCAATTTTATGGAGTTTAGACCACGATCAATAGTTCCTGCATATGTATTTTATGAAAAGTTAGGAAAAAGATTCTCGAAACATCTGGAAGAAAACGGACATTATGATGCACAGGAAAGAATGCTAGAATTATTAAGAGAACATTTAACAGAACCAATTCTTGATACAGGCTGTGGACAAGGAAGATTAATAAGTGCAATTCTTAGATTAGGACATTCTAGAGTTATGGGAAATGATTTAGCAAAGGGAATTCAGCACGAATTACAGGGATTTGTAAGTACACAAGAAGATGCTCATATACTACAATCCTATGAAGAAGGTTCTTTGGGTACGATTATTTGCTGCAACTTAGCATATTATCTGGACTTTGAAAGAGCTTTATTTAGATGGAATCAATTATTGGTGCAGGGAGGAAAATTAATTATTATTGAAGAATGGCCTTTTATATATCCTAAAGATTCGGATATTGGTGGTGAATTTTCAAGAATGCTAAGAAAAATAGTAAGACCTGTAAAACCTGAAAAATTATCACGACTGGTTGTTAACTCTGGATTACAATTAGTTGAGAGAAAAATGATTGATATAGATGAAAATCACGAATTGCAGGGGTTTGTATTTCAAAAACAAATATAACTCAATTTATTTTAAATTAAATAGCCCCAGATGAGAATTTCATCTTATCGAAATGTTGAACTCACGACCTCCTGTTTTCTCTCTTTATAAACGGATACGAGACAGGCGCTCTACCACTGAGCTACTGGGGCATAGGATATAGATTAATTAAGAAAAAAATATAAAATAGCTTAATGATAAATTATTGAAGGATCGTTACAGTATCAGGAATTGTAGGTGTATCATCCTTTTTCAAACCTTTTAGAGTATGGAGTTCTTCCTTATTTATGGTATCTGAAGTACTTAAAGCAATTCTGTTTCTTCCTGCACGTTTAGCTAGGTATAATAAAGCATCAGCTAGTTCAATCATACTATAAGGATCTTTTCTTACTTGAGTGTTAAGAGAAACTCCAAAACTACAGGTTATTCTTCCCACTTCAGGAAATTCGTATTGTTCTATTCTTCTTTTTACTCTCGAAATAACATCTAGAGCTATTTCCGGTGTTAAAGATTCTTTTAAACGTCTTCCTCCACCACGTAATTGTTGTGGATTCAATGCAAATAGTATCTCCTCTCCGCCCCATCTACCTATAACATCTGTGGCTCTCAAGCCTAAAACATGAGGTAACGTAGATAAAACTGCATCTCCTGCACCGTGTCCATAGGTATCGTTTATTAATTTAAAATGGTCAATATCCATAAAAACAAGAGGTACGAGTTGTGATTTTCCAGATTGAAGCAAATTCTGAAGTTCTTGTATAAAGAATCTTCTTAATAATAAACCAGTTAATGGATCTTTGCTAAAATCAATTATTTGAACTAAATTTCTTGCAACGGCAGATAGATAAATT
>JAQTSF010000038.1 GCA_028711485.1 Candidatus Iainarchaeum sp. | reverse complement strand
TGAAGATGTTTGGTTGAGAACGTCTATGAAGCAGGAAGGAAGCCTAGTACTATAGTGCTGGGAGGATGTCACCCTATTAATTATATTGTGATGACTATGCTTGGAAAATTCAACAGAGAATACGAAAAAGAATATCTCTCCTATTGGGCTGAAAAAAATATTTACTCTTTTAATCCAGATGATAAAAGACCAATTTATTCCATAGATACCCCTCCTCCATTTACAAGCGGAGAACTTCATATGGGACATGCACTAAGTTATGCATTCTTTGATTTTGTTGCCAGATACAAAAGAATGAGAGGATTTAATGTTTTTTACCCTCAAGGTTGGGATACACAGGGTTTCCCTACAGAAGTAAAAGTTGAAAAAAAATATGGAAGATTGCCTCCAGTTGAATTCAGAAAAAAATGTGTTGAATGGACTAAAGAATTCATCTCAATAATGAAAAACCAGATGAACGAGCTGGGATTTTCTCCGGATTGGAATTATGAATATAGGACTATGGATCCAGAATATCATAAAAAAGTTCAATATTCTCTAATAGAAATGTACAAACAATCTTTAGTTTACAGAGGAAAACATCCTGTTTTCTGGTGTCCTAAATGCAGTTCTGCAATAGCAAAAGCAGAAACTGAAGAATCCCAGAAAAACGGAATCCTAAATTATATTTTATTTACCGGTCCTAAAAGAGAAAATCTTCAAATAGCGACCACCCGTCCGGAATTAATGCATGCGTGTGTTGCAGTGATGTTTCATCCTTCTGATGAAAAATACAAATATCTAGAAGGAAAAGAAATAACTACTGCTTTGGGAAAAAAAGTAAAAGTTATTGCTGATGCTGATGTTGAAAAAGATTTTGGAACAGGACTTCTGATGGTTTGTACTTTTGGAGATATCCAAGATGTTGTTTGGACGCACAGACATTCTCTTGAGATTATAGAAGCAATAGATGAGCGGGGAAAACTTATAAATTCAGGAGAATTTGATGGTCTGAAAACAGAAGAAGCAAGGAAAAAAATAATTGAAAAACTAAAAGCAGAAGGGAAAATTTCTAAGCAGGAAAATCTCTCTCAAAATGTGAAAGTTCATGACAGGTGCAAAACACAAATTGAACTCAAGAATTCATTACAATGGTTTGCTAAAATAAAGGAGAATAAGGAAAAAATAAAGGAATCTGCAAGGAAAATAAAATGGATTCCATCATTTGGCATAAGCTATTTGGAAGATTGGGCAAACAACGTTGATTGGGATTGGTGTATTTCCAGACATAGAGTTTTTGGAACTCCTTTGCCTTTCTACAATTGTCCTTCATGTGAATACAATGAACCAGTAGAGTATTCTAAACTTCCGTTCTACCCCGAAAATCTCGAAATCAAAAAATGTCCAAAATGCCAGGAAATTATGGAACCTGAAAAAACAGTTGCAGACTGCTGGGTGGATTCCAGTATTACTCCGTTAATTATTTCAAAATGGAAAGAAGATGAAAAATTCTTCAATGAAATTTACCCAATTGATTTGAGACCACAGGGAGTTGAAATAGTCCGTACCTGGGCTTTTTATACTATATACAGAAGCAGTTTTCTTACAGGAAAACCACCATTCAAATCTATACTCCTTAACGGAAACGTACTTGCTCCAGATGGAAAAAAGATGAGCAAATCCTTGGGAAATATTATTTCTCCTCTTGCACTCAAAGAAAAATACCCTGTAGATGCAATAAGGCAATGGGCTGCTCTTTCAGGTGCAATGGCAAAGGACAGGCCTTTTAGCTACGAGGATTTGAACCGTTCAAAATCATTTATATTAAAATTATGGAATGCGTCAGCATTTATAGAACAGAATCTAGAAAATAAAATTCCAAAAAAACCCGAGGAATTAAGGCTTTTGGATTTGTGGATACTTTCAAGATTAAATTTGGTTATAAAACAATGCACTGAACATATGGAAAATTTCGAATTCCACCACGCACTTCAACAGATCCATATATTTTTCTGGAATGATCTCTGTGATAATTATTTAGAATATGTTAAATACAGAATTTACGGAAATACTTCAAAAGAATCTGCTCAGTATGTGCTGTATCATGTTTTACTTAATTCATTAAAATTATTAGCACCAATTTCCGTATTTACAACAGAAAAAATATTTCAAGAGGTTTTTTCAAAAGATAAGTCTATACACTCAGAGAAATGGCCGGAAAAACTAGATGTCCAGATATTATCCGAACAAGAATTAACTCTTATAGAATTATTCAATAAAATAGTTTCTGAATTAAGACAACACAAAGCATCGAATAGAATGGCTCTAAACTCAGAGTTGAAAAAAGTTATTCTAACAATGGATTTGGAATTTCCACAAGAACTTTTAGAAGATTTGAAACAAATAATGAATATTACTATTTTAGAAATAAAAAAAGGAAAATACTCTTTGCATATAGAATAATTTACTGCATAACTCTTCCCACTATTTTACCAGTTTTTTCATACTTAAAATCATCATTATCATTGCATTCTGGATTTATTTCATGTGCACAACTTAAGTATTTAATATAAACATTTATTGAAGCCAAACTATTAGGAGATTTTTCCTTTCCTGCGAATATTCCACGGATTATTATATCTTCTCCTTGCTCTACAACAGCATTTCCTTGTATCGTTCCAAGAACAACTGTTCCATCATCTAGTGTAAATTCAATATTATTTTGATCAAATTTTACAGGATATCCAAACCCATTTACAATTCTTATAGCGATTTTCAGATCCCCCCCTTCATTATACACCTGCGCATTACAGGGAAGGTTGTTTTTATCGATATTACATTGCTCTGCAACAAGGAAAGACGGGGAAAACATAGTTGATATTACTCCTATTACAATTACCAAAAGAAGAATTGCCCATCCGTACGTCATTAGATACTCTATTGCTATTTGTCCCTTTTTCATATTTATCTATGGGTTGAAAAGGTTTATAAAAACTTCCCACCAATCTCTCTTTTACAATATTCAAATGAGTGATAATTATGGCAATTATAACCTGTGAAAGATGCGGAGCACAAACTTCAAAAATAGAAAAATGTGACCACTGCAAAAAGAAAATATGCTATTCGTGTATAAAAAGCCAGAAAAGAATAGAGAAAACAAAAAGATATTTTATATGCAAATCATGCTGGAGCGATATGCCTTCTAGGAAGAAATTCAAATCTTCTTAATTCTATTTGCTTATTTTTATAATTACTTTTTTTCCATCCAGAAGGAATTCCTCTCCTCCTTTTTCCTTTTCTCCAACAATTATCTTTTCAGCATTAACTGAATTTTTTATTGAATCTCCCTTATCAGAAACTATTCTCTCAATTTCTGCATCTCCATTTACCCATACTTTTATTTGATCCTTCTCAATCATTCCTGCTTCTTTCCTCATGCTCTGTATTCTTCTTTTTATTTCATTGGAAACTCCTTCCTCATAAAGTTCCTGGTCTATTGTAGAATCAATATATATTTTCCCAAGTGAAAATTCTCCTTCGCTTATTTTACCTGTTGGTTTTGTTTCCACTGTTGCAACTTCCTTGCAATTCATGAGCATCTTTATAACTTCTTCAAACTCAGTAATCGCATCCTTTACTTCATGCGACTTGCTTTCAATGTACAATGTTTTTATAGGCCATCTTGTCTTTATTCCGGCTTTTTGCCTTACCACAAATGCATTTGAACAGATTTCCTCAGTAAGAGACATCTTTTTTTCTATTTCTGCATTTATAAGTTCTCCACTTTCTTTCTCAAGTTCTATAAGGAATAATGATTCTTTATTTTCATACTTTTTGAAATACTCCTGGTATACATGCTCTGATAAGAAAGGACATATAATTCCAAGCATTTTTGTTGCAGATAATATAGAATTATACAATACCCATAATGCAGCATTTTTATTTTCTCCTCTATTTATCCTGTTTTTTGCAATTTTCATATACCATCTGCTCAAATCCTCTACTATAAAAAATCTCAAAGATTTTGCTGCTTTATTCAATTCATAATTCTCAAATCCATAATGAAATTCTTTGATTGTCCTATTTAATCTTGAAATCAGCCATTCATCTTCTTTATTTAATTTTTTTGGTTTTGCTGGTTTTTGTTCGCAAAATCTTGTAAGAAAAACATACATATTGTAAAAAATCATCAGATCAGAACGCACTTCCTTTAATTCGTTCCAGTTGAATTTTAGTTATTCCCAGACCGTGCTGCTCAAACCCCAAAGCCTAAATCCATCTGCTCCATATTTCGTAAGTATCTCTTCTAAAGGAACAAAATTTCCCAGGGATTTGCTCATTTTTTCTCCTTTTTCATCTACAAAAAATCCATGCATAAGTAATTTTTTATATGGTGATTTATCATATCTTATTATCCCTGATCCAAGAAGGGAGTAAAACCATCCTCTTATCTGATCTTGTCCTTCTATTATAACGTGAGTTTGTTCGAGTTCTTTCATTTTGCTTTCTTTTTCATCTAATGACGCCCATACAGCATTTCCAGAATCAAACCAAACATCTAGTACATCAGGTATCCTTTCCATCTTTTTTCCACAACTACAATCTATCTTAATTTCATCAACATACGGTCTGTGGAGTTCTTTTACTTTTCCAATCTCATTTCTATCTCCTATAACTGTTATGCTTTCACATTCTTTACATTTCCATATAGGAAGAGGAATTCCCCAATATCTTTGTCTTGATATGCACCAATCAGGAGCTCCAGAAACAAAATCTGCGAATCTATTTTTTATAAATGAAGGATGCCAATCAATTTTTTCTATCTCATCCATCATTTTACTTTTTATATTTGAGATATTTATGAACCATTGTTTTGTTGCGAGAAATATCAAAGGAGTTTTACATCTCCAGCAATGGGGGTATCTATGTTTTATTCTATCTTGATAAATCAACACTTTTTTTTCTTTTAATACATTTATTACATCTTTACTGGATTCCCTTACATTTTTTCCTTTGAAAATTCCTGCTTCCTCAGTAAAGTTACCTCTTTCATCAACTGGAGAAAAAGGTTCAATTCCAAAACGTTTTCCTATAATAAAATCTTCAGGACCATGCCCGGGCGCAGTATGCACCAAACCCGTACCTTCTTCAAGAGTGACATACTCATCACTAAGAACTACTTTTCTGTTAAATTCTTTTTTTATTTTATCCTGGAAAGGGTGTTCATACGCTGTGCCTTCAAGTTTTTTTCCTGAAACTTCTTCAACTACGACGCCGCTTTCACCCAGAATATTAAGCATATATTCCATCCTTTCTTTTGCAAGTACCCAAATTTCTTCCCCTACTTTTACCTTTACATAAGAGAAAATTGGATGTACCATTACTCCCATATTTGCAATTAGTGTCCAGGGGGTTGTTGTCCATACTATCAAATATTCATTTTCCCTTTCTTTCACTTTAAATTTTATGAAGATGCTAGGGTCGCTTTCCTCTCCATATTCTAATTCATAATTAGCCATGGTTGTTTCACACCTATAGCAATAGGGAAGTACATACTCTCCTTCATGCATCAATTTCTTTTCCCAAGCCATTTTCAATGTGTGCCAGGATGCGTTTATGAAATCGTCATTATAAGTTATATATGGATTATCATAATCCATCCAAACTCCTAAACTCTTAAACTGGCCATTCATTATTCCAATATATTTTGTTGCAAATTTTTTACATTCTTTAATGAATTTTTCTATTCCGAGTTTTTCTATTTCATTCTTGTTTTTTATTCCCAATTCTTTCTCAACTTTCACTTCTATAGGCAAACCGTGGGTATCATACCCTATCTGTGCACGTACATTTTTTCCAATCCCGCGCTGGTATCTGCATACACTATCCTTTATTGTTTTATTCCACCCTGTTCCGGGATGTATCTGCCCTGTTGCATAAGGCGGACCGTCACAAAAATAAAAAATTTCATTTTTTCTATTATTATCCTTTACTTTTTGATATATCTCTTCTTTTTCCCAAAAAGATAGTATCTTTTGTTCTATTGCATTATGATCATACATGTTTACAATTCTCCTCAGAATACTTTTTCTCCAGTATACACTTTTATTCCAGAAGGTGTAACTTTAAAAGGTACCAAATCTCTGGAATGATTAGTTCCTCTTAATTTAAATATTTCAAGAGCGCGAATTCTTTTATCTTTTCTATCTAAATTATATAAATTAATAATTCCATCCATCACAAAATGTTCAATATCATATTCAACAGTCTCTTTATTTATTTTGGATGCTTCCAATGTAGTCATACTAGTGCAATCCAATCCTCTTAACAAAGAAAGAAATTCAAATAACATTGGTCGGTATTCATCTACTCCCGAAGTCATTTTCATTATAGTAAGAGAATCTATCACCACTCGTTTTATTTTATTGCTTAATATTCTGTCTTCAAGTATTCCTGCAACTCCATCTAATCCCAAAGTATCTGGTTTAATTATTTCCATTTTTTTGCTGTTTATTAATTTTTCAACATCCTCAAACATGGGAAAGGTTGTTTTCATATTGCTTATAATGTCTTCTGCAGTTTCTTCAAGGCTTATATATACTCCTGCTTCTCCCTGTTGTGCCCCTTTGTATATATATTCAAATGCAAAGGATGTTTTTCCTGTTCCTGGACCACCATATAATGTTACATGCCTGTTTTTTGGGATACCCCCATTAAGCATTTCATCTAAACCTTCGATTCCTGTTTTTACTCTATCCATCATAAAACCTCATATTTATATTTAACTATTACTTTTAAATAAATTGTCCCAACCTACCTTTTTTAATATTTTGTAGTTCTATGTTTATTTCTATTATCTATTCTAATGTGATCATTATGGAGGAATCAGATCATTTACCCTGGACAGAAAAATACAGGCCGAAAAATCTAGAACAAGTCGTAGGCCAAAAGGAAATAATTATATCCTTAAAGGAATGTG
>JAQTSF010000037.1 GCA_028711485.1 Candidatus Iainarchaeum sp. | reverse complement strand
CAGAGTAAAACCATCTTCAATAAGCAATCTTGCCATATGGGAACCTGCATTTCCAAATCCTTGAATAGCAATTCTTTTTCCAACATTATTTTTTTTCACTGCTTCTTTTATTGAGTAATATCCTCCTAATGCAGTTGCATAGGATCTTCCAAGAGAACCTCCGTTTGAAACAGGTTTTCCTGTAATTACTGCAGGACAATATTCCCCAGAAATTTGTGAATATTCATCCATCATCCAGGCCATTATTTGCGGAGTGGTATAAACATCCGGAGCAGGAATATCTCTATCAGGTCCAACTATATTGTATGCTCCTCTCATCCATCCTCTAGATAATCTTTCTAATTCTGTTTTTGAAAGTTTTTTTGGGTCAACAATAGCTCCTCCTTTTCCCCCACCATAAGGTATATCTATAATTGCACATTTTATTGTCATCCAAAAAGCAAGAGCTTTCACTTCATCCATATTTACGTTTGGATGATATCTTATTCCGCCTTTTGTTGGTCCCCGTGCATCATTATATCTGACCCTATATCCGGTATATACCTTAAGAGTTCCATTATCCATTCTTACAGGTATCGAAAATTCAAGAGACTCTTTTGGAGTTTTTAATATCTCCTCAGTTTCATGCGATAAAATTATGTGTCTTTTAGCTTTTTCTAATTGTTTCTGCGCATTTTCAAAAACCATATTAAGACCTTCATTATTTTTTTAATAATAGAGTAAAATATAAAACAATTAATAAGCATATCCCAAAATCGAAAATAAAAAAATAAAAGAAAAAATTAGAGCATTATCTTCTCTTTTTTCCAAATACTTTTCCCTCTACTGTTTCAAATGCTCTTTCTCCTGCTAAGTCATATATTGTTTTTAATGCAACCACAAATGCTGCTGGAAGCAAGAATATTACTAATGCAGCAACGATAGCAGTTACAAAAGGCAATACATCAACCATTACAGGCAAGCTGGTTAGGACAGTAAGAGATGTTTGCACTTGCAATAATGCGATTACTGCAACTAAAAATGCAACAACTTCTTTATCAGTAATGTTTACAAATCCCACAACCAGACCAAGTACTCCTAATATTCCTAAAAATAGAGCATAAGTATCAGGGTCCAAATTTTGACCTGCGAGTCCTACAAGGAGTGCAATGATAAATCCTCCAAGGAACACATACGGTCCTAATTTTTTCAATTCCATTAGTGATCACCGATTGAAAGAGGAAGATAATCTTTTTAAATATTCCTGGTGCATCCAGTGTCTTCTCAATAGTGTATTTAAAAATATTTCATAAATAATACTCTTATGAATACCGAAGATAAACTTCCCATATTCAAAAGTAATAGATTTTCTACAGGAATTAAAAATTTAGATATTTTGTTAGAAGGTGGATATCATGATGGACACTTGGTAATGTTCCTAGGATCTGCTGGAATGGGAAAAACAGCGTTTGCTTTTCATTTTGCAGATGCAGGAATAAAAAATGATGAACTTATTCTTTACGTTCTTTCTGATATGGATCATACTGAACTTTTGAAAAAAGGGAGTTCCCTTAATTTTGATTTTAAGAAAGCGATGTCAGATGGGAAATTAATATTTATAGAATGTCATATTTCCTCTTCAGAAAATTCCCTTAAAAACTCAGAATCAATCAAAGAAGTTATTTCTATTCCCGGTCCTTCTTATCTGAATGATCTCTCTCTTGCTATAAAAGGTGTTTTGCAGGAAAACCAACAAAAAAGAATTCGCGTAATATTTCATTCACTTTCTACTTTAGTAGTTTATAATCAGCAAGAATCAATACTCAAATTCCTCCAGATAGTAGGAGGCCGTTTAAAAAAGGCGAACATTACTACTCTCTTTTTAGTTGAAGAAGGGATGCATGAAAAAACATTAATCAGTTCTCTTCAACATCTTATGGATGAATTATTTACAGTGCATGACAGCGGGGAGTTTTCTCTTGAATCTCCAAGGCTTCCAATGATAATTCCACTTAAATTAGGTTCCTCTGGAATTGAGGTGAGGTAATACTATGGATATTGACAATATTTTAGAAGAAATGAAAAATAATGGGTTTAAGACAGCTTTGCTTACAAAGGATGGAAAACTTTTCAAATCAAATTTTCAGATAGAAGAACCTTCTGCATCAGTTTTATCATCTTTTTTCAATGTTTCAGATGCAATGTTGCGGCAGGTTGATTCAGAAGGAAGAGAATTTGAGCTCCAGCTTGAAGATTCAATTCTTGTGGGTATTCCTATTTCTAATTATTACTTAGTTAGTTATACTGATAGTAGAGATAAAAAGAAAACAATAAGGGAATATGCAGAAAGAATAAAGGGTTTCTTATAAAAGAGATTTACTCATATTTATAAATCTTATACTTTATAATATTCTCTGATTACTATGAATATAAAGTATATTTTTTTAATATTGCTTTTGTTTGGATTCAGTTTTTCTGCTCTTACCAGTTGTGTAAGCGATACAATAGCTGCTTGTTGTGAAATAGACGCCCCTAGTGTATCTGGTCATTACTCTTTGGTTGATAATATAACAACGTCCAATGGCAATTCCACATGTATTCAAATTACACAAGATAATATAACTCTAAATTTGAATGGAAATAAAATTTCAAATATAAATGGAGACAATAATAAAGCAATAAGTGTTGAAGCTAATAATGTTACTATTACAAATGGTTCAATAGAAAATAGTTATTATGGGATAAGTTGTGTAGGACTTCTCACTGTATTTAATAACTTAACAATCACAAATATTTCAATCGGTCCTTCTTTAACTGAAGCTAGTTCGGGTATATCTCTCGAGAGATGCAATAATGTAACCATATCCAATATATCGATTTTTGATCTTTCTAATAATAGTACTGGTTTATATGTTCAAAATTTAACTTACTTTTCACTTACTGATGCATATTTCAGTTATTTGAACAGCGCCATCGAAATTATAGATGTTGATTACGTTAACATTTCCTTTGTTGAAATTGAAGAATGTGATTATGGTTTTGAATTGGATGCTCGTTCTAAGACGATTTCAAATGCAAATTTCACACACAGTACTATTGACAGATGTTTCGTAGGTTTAGAATTTTCAGAAGAACATGGTTTTGATAATATTTTAATTAACTATAATAACATAACCAATTCATTTTATTCTATTGCATTTGATTCTGGAGTTGGGGGTTTAGGGGATAATGCCATTTTTTATGTTATAAACGGTTATATTAATTTTACCAATACTTTGATAGATGATAAAGAAATTCTTGTGTATACTAATAGTTCAGGAATTTCTCCATCTAATCCAGCAGTATTATTTTTATATAACATAAGTGATTCTGAGATTAATAATTTAGACCTTTCTTTTTCTTCCATTTTGCTTTATATTATCGGAAGTGAGAATTTAACTTTTACTAATACTAACTTAGCATATTCCTCTGTCCCATTGTCTATTTTTGGGTCTTCAAACATTTCTTTTGATAATTTATCTATAGAAACAGGCAATCACTTTAATTCTCTTGGTTTTTATGCACTAGGTATTAACAATACGATCATTAATAATAGTCGATTTTCGGATTCCGTATTCTTTAATATGCTAATAATCCTGGGAGAAAATATCTCTATTCACAATACTAACATTTCTCATCTTGAGATCGTTGAACTTATTAGTTCACTCGGTTTATTCTCTGATGATTTTGCTCCTAGCGGAATTACCGCAACTCTTGTTAATAACTTTAACATATATAATGTTAATATCAATTCTTCTCAATTTTCTATAGATGCTATACCTGATGAAATTGATGGAAGACCTTCTAAATCAAGATTTGTTTCTTCTGGTGGTGATCTTGCGGTACCACCACCAGATCCAAAAGATTGTTCTTTGGATTCATTTATCTATACAGGAATATTTGGAATTAGTTTGTTATTTACTAATTATATAATAGAATCAAGTTTAATAGAAGATTTTAATGTTGGTTTTTATTCAAATAATTCAAATGGTTCTATTCTTCAAACCAGATTTTTAAACACTACAGAAACAGTTTATTTTGTAAATTCCGAAGCGATTTTCAATAGAAATTTAATAGGACCAACCACATTTGTAAATCTTTATCAGAATAACTCTGCTTATGAAGAAGATTATTGTTCATTACATCTCCAATTTCGTTCTAAAAATTCAAGTATTAATTTTACTAATAATACTCTATCAGGAAAAATGTATTCTGTTGAATACACTGGAGGAAACCTTACCTTAAATGCAACTTCCAATCCAACTCCAAGTTCTCCATTCAAAACTGCATTAAACCAATTTATTTCAATTACAAATCTCTCAGTAGGTTCTGAATTAAATCTTACTTTCCATTATGGAAATAATCTAGTAGAAAATACATTAAGAATGTATAAATATAATGGAACATGGAATTATGTTTTGAATATCTTAGGAGTTAACTGTACTACAAATACAACTGCAAATTATCTTAAATGTTCAAATATTACTTCTCTAAGTGTATTTGGTTTATTTGGTGATTATAAAACTGATGATGGTGATGATGATCCACCCATTACTACAACACCTTCTCTATCAATATCTTCAGAACAAAACTGTAACCAACAGGCAATTGTACTTTCAATTAATGATGATGAAGGAAATCCTGTCTCAAATTCAAAAGTAATAATAGAGAAATTAATCAGTGGAAACTATCAAGTTCATGGATCATATTCAGCTCAAAATTCATTATTTCAGTTCCTTCCTTTATCAGGAAACACTTACAGAGCAAAAGCAGTGAAAACAGGTTATGAAGAAAGTGATTATATCTACTTCACTTATAGTTGTGAAGCAGAATCACAATGCACAGTATCTGTGTCAGTTGACTGTGAAGAAGGAATAATTACTTTTTCAGCATACAAAAAAGGAAGTAATGATATTTGTATCTTAGAATACCCCAAGGATATAGATGAAAATTTGGAATACATCGATCCTTGTGCTGATGAGTATGGTGGAGGTTGTGGAAAGGGATTAGGCTTTACTTCTTATAGCTTTTACTTCTATGAAAATAAAGAGTATTCATTGACTTTTGGTTTATATGACTATAAAGCAGGAACCACAGAAGATGTCACTATAATTGCAAATGCCATATGCCTCAATGAATTAAATGAATTTATATTTAATTATGACTATTACTGTGCAGATAATAATGAATTAGGATTAGAAGAAAATGTAGCAGTATTAACAATAACAGATCAAAATGGAGAATGTATTCATGCTCCCTATTCTATAAATTTAAGTGATTTAACTATTTACACTCCTCAAGAAATGTATACAGGTCCTGCTGCTTTAGTAAAATATGATCCTTATGCCTGCTTAGAACAAATTCCATTTATATTTGAAGAGGATGCATCTTACACAATATCAATAGAAAAAGATGGTTTTATTCCTGGTACTTCTACAACCTCATTCAGCTGTACAAATCAATTTAACATAACTGATGTAATAGTAGACTGTGATTCTAATTTATTAAACTTTAAAATGACTGATGAAAATGGAGAATCAGTTCCATTTCCATACATAATAGATGCAGGTGAATTAGGTTATTATGAAGGTCAGGATATATTGCTGATAGCTCATATGGATCAAAGTACCTATCATCAAGAATCTACTTTTTCCGGATTTAAAACTATATCAAATTATTACGGCAAAAAATATACTGTAGCAGATTATACTATAGAATACCCAACTTTATTTTCAATTCCATTTACTGATGACGGAGATTATTCCTTAACATTCACAAAAGAAGGATTTGAGGAATACACTGAGTATGTTTCTATATCCTGTGATTCTTTAGATGAAGAAGAAATCCCTGATGATGAAAATATAATAATTATAGATAAAGAGGGTAATAAAGTAGATAAAAATAATCTTTCCCCAGGAGAATATGTAATGTTATTAACTGATGATAAAGGACAGATAGTAGCATCTAAAATATTAACAATCTTGGAAAAACCACAACCTGAACCAGAAGATGATCTACTAGATTCAATACTTTCACAAGGAAGTTCTATTCTATTATTAACTCTTTTATTACTAGGATTAGGACTTTACTTATACCAAAGAAGAAGTTCAGTGAATATAAAAAGAAAAAAATAATTTTTAAATTTTATAAACCCAAAAACAGTGGTTTATAAATCTTATTTTATAATATTATTTGATTATTATGAATATAAAGTATATTTTTTTAATATTGCTTTTGTTTGGATCTGTCTTTTCCTATCATCCGGAAGTGGCTTGCGGAGCAGATATTGATAGTTGTTGCCGTATAAATAGCTCGGGTTATTATTCATTAAATTCAAGTATAACTTCTTATACTGATTTAGGTAGTGGGGATTCATGTATTTATATTATAAATGATGATGTTGTTTTAGATTTAAATGGATTTTCAATATCCAATGTTGATAATACTAATGATAAAGCCATATATCTTCTCGCTCAAAATGTCACTATCTTTAATGGTTCAATAAATAACAGTTACTATAGTATTTATATTTTTGAAGAGGGAGCTCAAAATATTTCTATTTATGATGTCAATATTACAAACATAACTGAGGAGGGCATAACTTGTGAAGTTCAATGCATTAATCTTAACATAACTAATGTTTTACTTTCTTCTAATAATACTGATTCTATAGGTATTAGTTTGGAAGGAGGTAATTACAATTCAATATCATATGGAGTATTTTCCACTCTTTGCCATGGTTTAAATATATATAATGAAGACAATCTTTCTGTTTCGTATATCGAAATAGATGAATGTGATTATGGTTTAATTATAGAAAACATTTATGAGAGTAATTTTACTAATATTTCAATAAATCGGTGTTTATTCGGTTTAACTTTAGATGGTTATTTCGAAGAAATTAAAATTAATGATAATAATATTACAAATTCGTTTTATTCACTTAATTTTAATAATATAGAACTTGAAAACTTAATCCATGAAACTGATTTTACAAATACCCTAGTAGATGGAAAAGAAATTCTTATTTATAATGATACTTCAGATTTGGACATTTCTTCTGTTTCTCCTGCTGTACTAATATTTCATAATATAACCAATTCATTAATATCCAATATTAATATTTCTAATT
>JAQTSF010000036.1 GCA_028711485.1 Candidatus Iainarchaeum sp. | reverse complement strand
TGCTCATTTAAGAGAGTAAGGGGTGGCAATACACAAAGCAAATAACGGAGTTTTATTTATAGATGAAATCGCTTCTTTGAAAATGAACTGGCAGCAGGAAATACTAACTGCAATGCAGGAGAAAAAATATTCAATTACCGGTCAGAGCGACACCTCTTCAGGAGCACTTGTAAAAACAGATTCAGTTCCAGCAGATTTTGTTTTAGTTGCTTCAGGAAACCTTCCTGATCTAAAGAGTATACATCCTGCGCTTCGTTCAAGAATTCGTGGAGCAGGTTATGAAGTATATATGGAAGATGAAATGAATGACTATCCTGAAAATGAAGAAAAACTTGTGCAATTTATAGCGCAGGAAATAAAAAAAGATGCAAAAATTCCTCCTTTTACTTTCGAAGCAGTATCCAAAGTTATAGAAGAAGCAAGAAGAACTTCCGGGAGAAAAAAGAAATTTACAATGAATCTCAGAGAACTTGGAGGATTAATTAGAGCATCCGGAGATATTGCAAAAGAGGAGGAAGCAAAGTACGTTGAAGTTTCTCATGTTGAAAAAGCAAAGAAAGTATTTACTTCAATAGAATTCCAATTAGGAAGAAAAATGATTGAAAGAAAAAAAGATTATCAGATGATCATAAATGAAGGAAGCGAAATAGGGCGAGTTAATGGTCTCGCAATAATGGGAGATCCGAATGCAGGAATCGTTCTTCCAATTGTTGCCGAAATAACTCCTGCTTCCTCCAGAGCAGAGGGAAAAGTTATTGCTACAGGAAAATTAGGAACAATTGCAAAAGAGGCAGTGAAAAATGTTTCTGCAATAATAAAAAAACATATTGGAAAAGATATTTCACAAAAAGATATTCATATTCAATTTTTGCAAACTTACGAGGGTCTAGAGGGAGACAGTGCTTCTATTTCAATAGCAGTTGCAGTTATTTCTGCACTTGAAGGAATACCTGTAAGACAGGATTTTGCAATGACCGGCTCTCTTGATGTTCGTGGAGAGGTTCTGCCTGTTGGGGGTGTAAGCGGAAAAATAAATGCTGCAATTGAGAGCGGAATAAAAAATGCAATAGTACCTTCACTTAATTTCAGCGATATTTATCTCACAAAAGAAGATTCTGAGAAAATAAAAGTTCATAAGGTTAAGAATTTTGCAGAAGTACTTGGTTTTGCACTTAAAGATTGCAAAGAAAAAGAAAAAATCCTCTCAAAAGTCAAAAAATTGTTCAAAGAGTAACTAAAGATAGTTTTTAATAAGTTTTTGATAATATTTTGTTCTTACTTAATTTGTATTAACTATACTTATTTGAGGTTTTATGAGGTTTTCACATGAGCAAACCTTTGAACATCGATATGTTCAAAATTTGCTCATTAATATTAACAGAGGTTTTCACATGAGCAAAGCAAGAATAACATTGAAAGGAGAAAGATCAAAGGATTTGGATTCGGTAGTGTCACAAATATTGGAGATTGCAAAAGTTCTAAAAATGAAAGTCAGTGGACCTGTTCATTTTCCAAGAAAAGCACTTAAAATAACCACAAGGAGAACACCTTGCGGAGATGGTTCTGACACTTATGAACACTGGGAAAAAAGAATTTCCAAGAGATTAATTGATATAGAAGGGGATGAGAAGAATATTAAGCAGGTTCTCAGAATAAAAGTCCCTACAGACGTATCTGTTAAAATTTCCCTTAAATAATCTTTTACTTATTTTTATTTACTTTATTTTCAATTAAGGAATAATATAGATTTAGAAGTATTTTTGGTTTTGGGGTAGCATAGGCCTTTTAACCTAATTATGTACTTAGAAATTAAAAAAGGAATAATATAGATTTAGAAGTATTTTTGGTTTTGGGGTAGCATAGGCCTTTTAACCTAATTATGTACTTAGAAATTAAAAGGCCTTGAAAGGCTATGATTTATAAATAGTTTTACTCTTAATTTTAAATTGGTGATTTATTGTCTAAACCCGTTCAAAAAACCCATCAAGTTACATATTCTGAAACTACTTTACCAAAACTTACCGAACTTTATCCCAGTATTACTCAACTCCAGATTGATAATTGGGCTGGAATACATTTAAGACAAATGGGTGATATGGGCTTTCCAAGAGAGATTAGAGAAAAATTAGATCAATTTTTTGGGGATGTTCATTTTGTACATGTTCACCAAGGTAATGTTCATTTAATAATAAAGAAAGATGAAAAATATTATGATTTTTCAATTTCTCTAACTGAATTTAAAAAACAAGGTTTTACTCCATTATTAAATAAGGCCTTTGAAGTATTTAAATTAAATAAATCAGATCAATTAGTTTATGAAGATACAGATGCTAAAAAAAGATATAGAACTACTCTTTTTGATTATCTTGATATGTACTATTTCAAACTTCTTTTTGGAGCATACGGAAATTCTCTTCAAAATGGAGATATATACATAAATTCCTTTGACTCTGGTTCATTCCAAAGATTTAGTGCACAATACTCTAAATTTGAAGGTACTTTACCTGCTATTGCTAAAGCAGAAGTAGAACCTAGAGAACTACCACTACCTCATAGAAGCGAGGAAGATGAAGAATCAACTGGAACCGTAAGAAGGGGTCCTGATGTGGTTCCAGTTCCAAATATAGAATATACTTTTACTAATCCACAAGCTATAAGAGATAGTATTATTGCTCATTTAAAAAGTTTGAATATATCCATTTCTGAAACTGATTTACAACAAGTCACTTCTTACTCAAGAGCATTATGGCAAGATAAACAATGGGCTGAAGCATCTACTCCTAAAGGACCTCTTCCAACTTATCCATATGCAATTACAGGTGGTTCGTCCTTTTTCGTAATTAAAGAAGATAATATCCATATCTTCCTTAGAGATAAAAGACAAATGGATCAACAAGTTGAACTTGTATTACCTTTAGTTCGTAACGTTGATGGTTCTATTGATTTCACTAGAACTTTCGCAAACTATTATGATTTTCTTAAACCTTCTACTACAGCTGATAAAAGAGAACACCTTGCTTTGTTCGGAAATCATGAAGCAGGAACAGCTGTTCTTACATTATATGAACAAGCAATGGTTCAGGGTTCTCCACTTCAAGATAAATTGTATTTTATGATTTTAGATGGAGCTAGAACTACTCCTCCTGCTGTAGGTGCAACTAAAAAACCAGAGCAATGGAGCCATCATTTACATTTCAGAATAGTTGCTCAAGAAGATGCAATTAGAGAAGCAAAGGAATACCAAATTCAATTAGAACAACAACAAAGATTTGGAGAATTCGGAGCTACTAAAGAAACTATCGCAGAAGCAGGACAAAAAGCAGTGGTCACTCGTGCTGTTCTAGATCAAATGGCAGAAACAAGAACACGTTTGATTGATGATGCTGCTAGAATAAATGAATATATCACCGATAGTGGGTGGGCTTCTTATACTCATGCAGGAAGAACTTATGCATATCTTAAAGCTTCACAAAAAGAGCTTGAAGCAATGGATACTGCAATTAGAGCATATAGGGATGAAGGAAATGCAACTCCCCTTATGGAACTTCTTCTTTCCTATCAACTATGGTCTGCTAAAAAAGGAAAAGAAAGAACTGCACATACACACGTACAAGATCTTACTATTATTCTAATGCATAGAATGCAATTAAGTGGAATAGTAGGGGAACCACGAACAGGAGGTTTTACTGGAATTAAAGCTGTACATACTACAACTCCAAAGTTAAAAGCTTCGGAGTTTTCTAATCCAGAAGATATTCTATTGCGTGCAAAAACCACTCAGGGAAGAAGAGAAATATTTGGAATTTTACAAACCTGGCAGAACCAAATGTTTGGTGAACTAAGAGTGAAAGGTTATGACATCAGTGGAGCATTATATTTCCTTGAATTAGGTACAGAAACTTTTGGTAAAAGTACCACCAGAACTCCAGCGGTTAGCTATATACAAGATTTACAATTATTTAAAGAAGCTTTTGACAATCCAGAAGTAGTTACTACCTCTCATCAACAGGCAATTAAAAGATTATTGGAAATGCCTGGATTTGCAGATAGATTTAGTGGCGTTAGAAACTGGGAGCAAATACAAAACCGTTTAATAGATTCTAATATTGAACAGGTTAAAGATGGATTATTAGGATTAAAACAAGAAGGAATGACTGCTAGAAAATTAGAACAACTTTTAGCTTCAAATCCGGTTGATTTCTATCTAGGTCCAATGACTCTTACTGCATTTGCATTTATCGCTGCACAAAAAGTGCAAGATGAAATTAGATATGTAAGAGTTGCTGAAACTACAACTATAGGAGTAACAGATGTTACAGCATCTTCTACTGGAAATCATAGAATTTTTACAGCAACGCTTGCGGATCCAAAAACTTTCCAAGCAAGTGGACAAGAATTACAATGGATGGTATGGGAAACTAGAGAGAGACAACACCCCGGTAAGATACTTATCGAAGCTACTTTAAGTGCTGAAGAAAGGATTAGAAGAGCAGATCAGGCAGCTGAACCCACTTATTATGCATATGTTGATCTAAATGCAAAAAGAGCAGATGGTACCTATCCTGTGTTTGTTATAGAGGATCCAGAAACTGTTCCTACTGGCACTATTACTCCTGGAGAATATATCGGTACTATTAGATGGGATGGAAAACGATTATCCTCTCCAGCTATAGATCGAGAACATCTTCAATATATGATTAATACTACTCCTACAGGAGAAACAGAATTACAGACAACTTTCATAGGAAGTTCCCAAAAAATGGGAGTTGTTAATCAAGGAGTTATGGTATCTAGTGAACTAACGGCTACAAAATACACTTATTATAAAATAACTAAAACTGCAGATGGTAGAGAAACTTCAGAAATAATTAATGAAGCTGATTTACCTCCAGGTAGAAGTTGGGAGGATAAATAGGTGTTACTATGGTTCAAAAAGAATTAAATATTTCAGTGGATTTTTTAAAGACTGCAAGTATGGATGACCTAAAGGTTCTAAGAAGTTCAGTTTATTCTGGAAAATTAGCGGATCAAATTCAGATTCTTAAAGCCAATATTGAAAGTGCTCTTGCTGATTTGAAAAAAGTCGATACTCCTGATATGCAGAGAATACAATTATTGGAAAATTTGCTTAGTTATATTAATGATACTTACTCAGATCAACCTGCTTCCAGACCAGAAATGCCTGTGGCTGTTGCTCGTGGTGTTGGCACTAAAAAAGAAAGAATTAGAACAGAGCCTTTAAGAATAACCAGAGTTTCTGAGCAAAAAGGATTTTCTTCAGTAACACTTACTCCCGATGCTCCATCTATGTTTGATGGAAAATATATGAATCCAACCAGTGGTCCAGGTTTTGTTACAGGATGGAGAAAGGTCCAAGAAGGAATGTCTTTATCACAACAAGAGATAACCGATATTAATACTACTCTAACAGCTAATGCTTCCTCATGGTCAAAACGTGTTGGTGCTGAAAAATGGGCGGAGATTCAAACTTTGTTAACTAAAGGAGATGTGGAAGGTGCAATGAAATTGTTACAAACTTCTATATCCGGAACTCCGTGGGGAGATCAATTACAATCAGATATTGAAAGGTCTACAATTGTTGAAGAGAAAACAGGTCTTACTGGAAAAGTAAAAACAGTTATAGAATCTGGATTTAATTTTGATATTGGTCTAGGTTCTGAAGAAAACTGGAGACTTCTTTTCGGATTTATCTACAGGCATTATATCCTAGAAGGAATAAAACCTGGAGGAATACTTACAGATATTCCTGCTGATGAATTTGCCGGTTCTTTGGGTGTGGAATATATTTGGATGAAGGGCAGAGAAAAAGTTATGTCTTTTAGAATAACTGCTGAAGGAGGATATTTGAAAATAGATGAAGTGGAGGTAAACGAACCTCTTACTATACAGCTAAGACCAGAGATAGAAGTTTGGCTTTCTGAAGTTAGTTCAATAACTTTAGGAGCAAGAACCTCTGTTTATGGACCAATGAAAGATTACTTAGAAGTTTATGCTACATTTAATCTTGAATTAGAAGTACCTTGGCATCCTGCGCTTTATGGAACTATTGGAACATTTTGGGATTTACAAGAAAGAGCAGATATTCCTGGAGGAGCTAAACCTCTTCTTTCTTATTATGGAAGTGCAGGAATAGCATTTGATCCTTTTGATGTCTCTTGGCTTAGGTTAGGTGGTGCAGTTTTAGTTGGTCATGATCGAGAAGCAAGAGATGTTTCAGTTGGCGGACAAGGAACAATAATATTTACAATTCCTGGCGTAACCTCCATTGAAGTTACCGGATCCGGTGGAAAAGGAATTCCTACTGAATTAAAAGTAATGCCTACCTTTAGGTTCTAAAGTGGTATTATGAAAAAATTATTATTATTTTTACTTTTTTCTTCTCTTCTTTTTTCTTATACTTTTAACAGTATCCTTACAGGTGCAACATTAACTACCGATGTTTCCGTTACAAATTCATTAACTGTTTCTGCTTCAGCAAATAAAGTTGTCTCAGGAAATCCAAACAATTTGCAAAGCGGAGATATTGTGTGTGAAGGTAATGTAAACATTTACTCTAAAATAGATGGAAGCTGGGCAAATTCTCAGTTTGTTGGTTATTCTTTATACTATTTGGATAAGCCTTTTTATAATTGGAATGAACGAATTCCACACAATACTGTCTGGCTCACAAAAAATAATTTAAATTCTGTAATTCAAAATATGGATAATTATGATCAATATGAATCAGATCTTCCTGGAGAAGCTTGGGTTTTTAATTTATTGGGCGGTTCTCTTGTAGCTGGTTTTGAAGAACCATTTAATTATAAGCAATCTTTATTAGATGCTTCTTTTAGTCATACTAATAAAAAAGGATACGCAAATGTTTTTTGTGGTGGAACATATCTTGTTAAAAAAGGTGCAACAACCTTAGCCACGAGAGAACTTACTCAGGCATATTCCGGGTTTTCAACTTCCACCTCTCTTTTAGAAGGAACTCATACTATCTCAAATCAATTTCAAGTATCAGATTCAAAATGTTTTGCAGCAATGAGATTACCGCTATCTTCTCCTTTTGATACCATACTTTTATACCGAAGAAATCCAATGACTATAAATTCAAATTCTCAATCAGTAACTCTTACTGTTGTAGGAACTCCAACATTTGATTTCTCAAATCAAGGACTTTATTCTGTTTTCCCCGATATAAATAGTCCTCCACCATTTTGCTATGGCCCTGATCAAACTTCAAGAATTTTAAAAGCAGTTATTACAAATGAAGGTGAATTAGAAGGAGAAGTAACTAATGTTGTAAGCAATACTCCAGGATTTATAGTATCTAAAATAACCGATGACTGGGTTTTTGCTGATGGTAG
>JAQTSF010000035.1 GCA_028711485.1 Candidatus Iainarchaeum sp. | reverse complement strand
GAATGAGGCGTCTTCTTGAATTTTCAGAAGTAGGTGCAAATGGAAAATTAAATACTTTGTATAAATGGGATGTAAAAAAAGATGTACTTAAAGGAGTCAATACCCTAGGAAAACTTTCAGATTTATTATCTCTTTATGCTGGAATGAGCAACAAAGAAATAATGGATGGTGTTCAAGAAAAAATGGATGTTTTGGATTGGATGCTTAAAAACAAATATACTATGGTGGATGAAGTCGGTGAGATAATATCCAAGTATTATCTTGATCCAGAAAGTGTACTTTCTCATGTAAAGAAGAACAAATCCTGGTCCTTCGGTGTTAAATGATGGATGAAAATTTGGATTTTGATGAGGAATGCAATAAGCTTCTAAGAATGGAAAAAACTTTGCTTCCATATTCCCCAAATTTTGAAGATTCTGAACTTAAATTAGGAGTAAAAATGTCTCCAAGTGAATATGCCTCTCTTTCTTATAACGATCTTCTAACTTTTTATGAAAGAATAGGGAAAATAAAAAAAACCTCAGAACTTCTTGGAGAAACCCAAATCGTTAAGACAAGAGAAGTTGCAGAAGCAGAAAATGCAATAAAAGAAATTTCCAAAGACCATGAAACTTTAGAAATTGCCGAAGTTGGAGGAACCTCAATTTTAGAAGAAATATCTGAAAAGAAAAAAGCCCATATAAAATCAAAAGAATTGGAATTACGATTCGAGCGCATGGATTTTGAGAAAAAAGAGGAGGAAGAAAAAGAGGAAGTTGTAGAACTTTTACCATCAGAAAAAGCTCCAGAAATCGAGCAAATTCCAGAAGAGAAGATTTATGAAAAGAAGAAAATTGAAAAAGAAGAAAAACCGATTGTTACAGATGATCTTGACGTTCCTGCCCCCTCTTTAGATTTCGAAGATGAAATTGAACCTTCAATTTCTCCAGTGGTTTTTGAATCAGTGTTAGAGGAAAAGAAAACAAAAAAAGTTCTTGCAGAGAAAACAATTCCTGTGGAACTTTCACTTCCAGAACCAGAAAAAACTGAAGTTGATATTCCTTATCTCAGATCACACAAATCTCCAAAAATTTCTATATTTCCTTCTATTTCACAGGATCCGGAATCATTAGGGTTAAAAAGATATGAAGAATTTACAAATCATCTGCAATCTTCTGAAGTATTGAACACACGTGATCTCAAAGCACAAATGCTCAGTCTAACAAAACAACTTTTCAAAGAGAAAATAACCTCGGAGAGAGAAAAAATAAAGAAAGAAATAATCCATATAAAAAATCTACTTTCTGCTCCAACCAAATCCAGAAAAATGGATTTCAAAACAATGCTTCAATCAATTCCTAATGATTTTTCACATGAACTTTCAGAATATTTAGGTTCTATGGAAAATATAATTTCGAATTCAATTATTGATTCTTACTCCTTATTTAATTCTACATTAGAAAAGATACCTGAAGAAGATAAAAATAACAGAAAATTTGCATATGATTTATTTTCATCAGATATGAACTCACTTTTAGAACAATCCAATGAGTTTTCAGAGAAAACCCTCCAATTTCTTATAAAACTTCACTCTTCAATTTTAAATCAGATAAAACAAACCGGAGGAGCTTCTGAAGTTAAAATATGCAACAATTTACTTTCAGAAATAAATGAAGAATACCCTAAAAAAATGTCTAAATCTATTTCATTTATAAAAGAATTCACCGAACTTTTAAAATTAAAAGCAGCCCATGATTCCAGAGTGAACAAAATGAAAGAACTTCAGCCTTTATTTGAATGCATTGTTCTCAGTGAAGAACAACTTCTTAATTATCTTCAATCCAAACATCCTAAATATTACCAGAATTATCTTGAAAAGAAAATAGGAAAATTGCAGGCACTTTCATACTCTAGAAAAATGTTTTCATTGGAGAAAGGTTTAAGTAATGAATTAGTAAATAAATATTTTGCGAGTGGATAAAAATGGAAAAGAAGAAATCAGTTTCATCTTCAATTATGGCAAGGGTGGTAAGAAAAAAGAAACCTCACTCAGGTCTAGCATCGCAATTTTTGCCTTATTTTCCTGAAATAAGAAAAAAAATATCTCTTGCAGGTCTTGAAATAACCCCCCATGCATTTTTAGATAATGTTATCAAATCCTCAGTTTTGCTGTCTATATCCCTTATTATACTAACTTTTATTTTATTTTCAATATTTAATATAAATTACTTTTTTATCATACCTTTAGCAATTCTTTATCCTCCATTTACTTTCTGGTATCTTCTTTTATATTTGGATATTGCAGTGATCAAAAAAAGGAGATTAATAGACTATGAAATCGTTTTTGCAGTGAGGCATATAGTTATTGCTCTTAGATCTGGAATGCCTTTATTTAATACTTTAGTTGGTGTATCCGTTGGATATGGGGAACTTAGTAAGGAATTCAATAAAATAGTTGAAAAAGTTACATTAGGAACTCCTCTTTCCCAATCATTAAGAGAAGCTGCGCAGAATACACCCTCAAAAAACTTTTCAAGGGTTCTTATGCAGATTGCAAATTCACTTTCCTCAGGTTCAGATGTTGCTGATTCTTTGGAAGCAGTATTAAATCAAATATCAAGGGATCAGGTTATAGAATTGAAAGCATATGGGAGAAAACTTACTCCTCTTGTAATGTTCTTTATGATATTTGGTATAATTCTTCCCTCTCTTGGAATAGCATTTGCAGTAATTTTGCTTTCATTGATTGCAGGAGGAGCAATAAGTCAAAGTTCCTATCTGCTTATGGCAGTGTTTGCATTTATTTTACTTGTACAATACCTGTTTTTAGCCATGGTTGAAGGCTCAAGACCCCATTATGCGATTTAGTGATTTATATGGTTGCGGATGATTTTTTTAGATTTTTTGGAAGATTGTTTCTAGGCCGTGAAAAAAGCAGGGCCTTTGGTGAAACCCTGCGTTCTGCAGGAAGGACATCAGACCCTGAAGTTTTTGCAGGATTATATATCATAGGAGCATTTGTAATAGGTGCTCTGCTTTCATTATTTTTAAACTGGCTTCCAGGTTTTTTCCCTTCATTTTACTGGTTTTTGCAGGATATTGTTGTTCTTCAGCCGATATATATCTTTGTAATTTTATTTTTATTATGTGAAATTTTATCTTATATTTCATTATGGGTTTTAGCATATATCACTTTGACATTAAGTATAGAAACAAGAACAAAATCTGTTGAAGCAGTACTTCCAGATTTTCTGATGTATGTTTCTTCAAATGTAAAGGCAGGTATGCCTCTTGACCAGGCAATTTGGTATGCGGCAAAACCTGAATTCGGTCTTCTTTCCATAGAAGTTAAAACCGTAATGAAACAATCTTTTGGGTCACAAACTCTTGAAACAAGTCTTGACGAACTTTCAAAGGTTTTCAAGTCCGACATTTTTAACAGAACTCTATTACTCTTAAGACAAGCAATTGCATCAGGTGCAGAAGTTGCAGAAGTTCTTGATAGAACAGCAGAGGATGCAAGGGAAAGTTTATTACTAAGAAAAGAAATAGAAGCTTCTCTTGTCCTTTATGAAATATTTGTGCTTTTTGCTTCTATGGTCGGAACTCCTTTCTTGTTTGCAGTATCAACGAAATTAATCGCAATTCTTGAAAAAGCATTTGCAAAGCTTCCACCAACTAGTTTCCAAACACAGCAATTCATAGGAATGATAAAACCAGCAGTTGCTCCGATTGTAACCTCTTCACAGTTCTTCTGGTTTACTATGGGTGTGTTATTAGTGACTTCGTTATTTTCTTCATTTATATTAGGAGTTATTAGAACCGGTTCAAGAACTCAAGGATTCAAATATTTCCCAGTTATATTATTGATTTCAGCAATTATATACTACTTGGTAATAGGACTTTTGGATATGTTCTTTACCAATGTGCTATTGTAGGGTGTTATGATGAAAATGGAATTTGGAAAAAAAGCTTCCTCCCGAAAGGGTCAGGCGGCGATGGAATACCTTATGACTTATGGATGGGCCATATTGGTATTGGTTATAGTGATAGCAGCATTGTACTACTTCCTGCCAAAAACACAGGATACCTGTCTGTTCCAGCAGAATTTTGAATGTGGTGGATTGCCTCAAATTTATGTTGAAGGAACTAATAATGAGTTATTTGTATCTGTAAAATTGAGCAATAAACTTCCACAAACTGTAGAAAACGTAGTTCTGGTTTGTACGGATGCAGGCACTGGAGATGTTACTTCTTCTCTATTTGCTGACGGAATTTCCTATCCCGGTACTATAGGTGCAGGAGTTTCATTTGATGCACTTGAAGTTCCTTGTGTTAAAGCAGACGGATCATCAATTTCCTCTAATGAAGGCGCAGGATTCAAAGGAATTCTTGCAGTAAGTTACAGCCTTAGCAGTGATGTTGATCCAAATATAAAACACATTACTACAGGAACAATCTCAGGAACTGTTCTCAAAAAATAGTTCTTTATTTTTTCTTTTTTATTCTATTATAGCCTTTTATAATCTAATATAGCCTTTTATAATCTAATAAAATATAAGATCAAAAGGCTATATCCAATTGAACTACGTTCAATGGACCATTGAAACTTGGCGAAGCAAGTTTCAATATTTGACGGGACGCAACCCGTCAAACCATAGAACGAAGCGTCGTTCTATTGGTGACCCAAAACCAAAAATACTTAGAACTTATTCTATCTCATTACCTAAAAAATCAAAGATAGCCTTTTAGTTTCTTAGGTTTTACTAATTTAAAAAGGCTATCTAACCCAAAACCAGCATTTCTTCAAACTTATTCTATTTCTTTTCCTGAAAAATCAAAGTAGAATCTTTCCCCTTCCTGTGTATCTATAAATATTCTTTTTGTAGAATGATCTATTCCTACTCCTTTAACCGGGGTTTTTATCCCATAACTAAATAAAACATCCATACCAATGGGAGTCAATCTATGAGCTTCAACAGAATCGCCTTTCCAAATTACAAAAACATCTCCTTCTTGTGACAATGCTCCTCCATCTAATTTTTTAAAACCAAGATAAACATATTCAACATCTTTTGGTTCAAGAGCTTCCATTTCTCTTGTTCCAGGATAAATATACATTGCTTTATTTGTTAGCAATACAACTCTTCTTTCTGTGCAGGCAAATCCAAATTTTGCTTCATCACTTCCTAATTCTAATCTTACTTTTTTCTTTTCTCCCTCTGTATTGTACACTAAATATCCCTGTTGTATTATACAATTTGAATTTGAACTAATTGACGTTTGTGTTTTATCCCTTCCAATCATTCTAACTATTGGTTCATCAAGTGCTTTTTGAGTTGTAAATCTATTAGCAGGAACCGAGGCACAAGAAAAAGTAGCAATTACTATTGCTGCTCCTACCAAAGCTTTTTTTCTCATATCCCTATTGTGATAGAAAAAGAATAAAAAGGTTATTGTTTATGGATTTTGGTGTTATACATTCGCAGCTCTTTTTGTTTTTTTACCAACCAATCCATCTTGTTCAGCTTCACTCATACCTAAATGAGATTGAGCTGCCATTGCAAGTATATATGCTTCTCTTGCATCTCCTGCAAGTACATATGGATTCCCTTTATAAACTGCTTGAACTACTTCCTCAGCTGCTTTCATATTCTCTTTTTTTGCATAATATTTTTGAGCTTTTTGTCCTTCAGGAGTCATAAAGAAATCAAAACTTAATGCAAGTCTTACTGCTCTGCTCATTCCTGCATCATCTCTACCATACAATCCACTTTTTCCATTGTATATTTCTGTATTTTTATTTCCTTCTGCAAACCAAATAGAACCTGTTGCTATTTCTCGATCCATGACATCCATCCCTCTTCTCAATAAAAGTATCGCTCCATCAATTGCTTCTCTTCCTCCAATTTCCATTGCTTGAGCAAAAAGTTCTCTTCCTTCTTTTATTTGTATTTCTAGTCTTCTTCCATTTCCAAAATCAAAAATAAGTTCATTTTCTTCTAACCTTACTCCTCTAGCGTGTTCCATAATTCCAAGATATAATCCATCAAGAGCTTTTTCTTCACTCGGGTATCTTGCTACAGTAGTAATTAATGCAGGCGCTTGTGAAACTTTTGGATCTGCTTCTTCTTTTTTTATTTTAGGTAAAGAAGCAACAGTTGGTACTGGTGCACTTAAAGCAACACGTCTCTCTTCTTTTCTGCGTTCTACTTCTACATGTGCTGCCCAGTCGCCTAATGCCCTTGCATAACCTACTATATTCATCGAAGTTCCAAAATTTTCATATTTTGCAGTAGTTAAAATCTTTCTTTCTTTAGCATCAACTATATCTTTTAATTGATTAAATAATCCTAAAACTTCTCGTCCACTCATCCTCTGATCAATTTTCGGAAGCTCTGTAATTCTTCCTGCTATATAAGCAGCTTGAAATGCTTCAGCTAGATTTTGTAAAACTTCATTTTTACTTTTAATACTCATACTTTCCCATGTTTGTTCAAAACGGGTTTGTAATAGTTGCTTTTGAGCCATATTTTCACCTATTCTATTTCTGTCTAGTTAAATTTAAAATATGCTCTATTAAATCTTTTCCATACACTTTTCCCAACTTTCCGTTTACACAACTTTTTTCATCAAATATTTCCACCTCGTCTTTTCCATCTCCAAAAATTAAAATAGGAACCGGATCAGTGGAATGATCCCCGCTTTCACAGGGAGTGGAATGATCTCCGGTTATAATTAATGAAGCTTTACTATGAATTAATATTGGAATTAATTCTTTATCTATTTTTTCTATAATTTCTCTTTTCATATTACAATTTTTATCATGGCTGAAACTATCTGTTGCTTTTACATGCAAGAATACAAAATCATATTTTTTAAGTGCATTAACAGCTGCCTTTCCTTTTGCTTTTAAATCTGTATTTTTATCTCCGGTAGCTCCCTTTACTTTTATTATATCCATTCCAACATATTTTGCTACTCCTTGATATAATGCACCACCAGCAACACAAGCAGAATTTAATCCAAATCTTTGTTTTATACTTTCTATTTTATTATAACTTCCTGCTCCACGTAAAAGAATAATATTTGCTGGCAGTTCCCTAGTGTTATTCACATTTTCGTTATTCAATATTTCTTGAACTTTTTTAATAAATAAATTAATTATTCTTGCAGTTTTTTTATTTTCAGGAGTATTCTTTTTTACTCTACATTCTGGAACCGGAGCTATTTTTTTTGGATCAACATCTTCAACTTCTTCCCCCAATCCTCTTCCTCTTAAAACAAGTGCTCCTCTGTGTTCCACAGTATTTTTGAATATTATCTCAACATCCTCTATTTTCATTGAAATTTTTTTACCTAGTTTTTTTGCAATTGGAGTTTCAATTCTTCCGGCTCTTCTATCCACTACTATTCCATTCTTAACAGTTGCAAAGTTTGCCCTGAAAGCAACATCTCCTTTTTTCAATTTTATTCCTGTACCCAATGCCTCCATTGGTCCTCTTCCGCGATAAAAAGTTTTAAGATCATATCCAAAAAGAACCAAATGACTTTTATCACTCGGAGGAATTTCTCCTTCCCCCAAAGGATATAATACTCCACATTTTCCAT
>JAQTSF010000034.1 GCA_028711485.1 Candidatus Iainarchaeum sp. | reverse complement strand
GGAAGAAGTGTCCCAAGAACCAAAGCAGTGAGCTACAATAGAAGGTCAAGGTTCAGTTCAGACCTGAAGAACAAGGAAGAGGATGTATTTGTCTTCTCCGAGTCGACAGATCATTATTGCATAAGTTGTGCAAAACATAGAGGCATAACGCAAAAAAAGAAAGAGCAAATGATGAGAAGTCGCAGGGAGAGGTTCTAAATATGGAGAAATTCGAGATTGAAGGTTCTTGTTATAAGGTTTTCAATACTCAGGTTGGAAATCTCCCACTGATAATTGTACGTGCAAAAAACGGCTATATCGCATGTAATTATATTGATAAAAATACTGCTGATAAATTGGGAGATGTTGCTGCTTTTGTTCCCGGAGTAAAAAATATGAACGATTTCTTAAGAGCTAAAATTCGTGATGTTACCTCCTGGGCAGAGGAAAGCTATGGTATAAGAGAGGGAATGAGTGTAAAAAAAGCCCTTGAATTAATGGACAAACCTCCTGAAAAAAAGTGAACTCAATATAGTAATTGGAATAATAAGAGAAGGTATATTACATTTATCTTTATTCTGATTTTTTATTATTTCATTTTCAACTTGTTCTATGCATAATTCTTTTACATCATCATTTTTTGTTATATAATTACAAATTGCAACATCAGGAGGATCAAGCATTACTGAAATGTCCTTAAAACATCTGCTCATCTGTGCCTCTTCAGAATATTTCCATGTGGTGTCTTGCCCTATTTTATTACAATACTGTATAGCTTTGACTCGATTATTTATAATTGCATAACTCATTGCAACCTGATGGTAGCACACAGTTGGATGCGGAGGATTTGGATTGTCCGGAGTTTCTTCACAATCATGCTCCCAAACTAATATTGCAGGATAAGAAAAAGAAAAAATAACAATAAGAAATAATAATTTTTTTAGCATGTTCTTCATTTTTTCAGTGTTTTAAGCAGTTTTTTTGCCTTGTTTATTGTTTTTTGTATTTCTTCCTCTGTTTTTGCGCCCGCACATATAATTTTTCCATTTTTAAATAATAATAGCGATGCCTTCGGGTCTGTGAATTTTAATATTGCTCCAGGAAACTGCTCAGGTTCATATTCAACATTATCCAACTGATAAGCTACCTTATATAAGTCAAGATTAAGATTTAATTCTGCAGAAGCAACTATATTGGTTATTTCTATTTTTGGTTTTTTCTGCCTTATTATTTTTGTAGAATACGGCGTTAGCATCTTTATTGTTTTTTCAATTGTTTTTTTTATTACCCCCCTGTTTTTGCAACCTACACATACTACTTTTCCATTTTTGAATAAAAGAAGGGACGCTTTAGGATCCTTAAATTTTAATATTGCTCCAGGAAACTGCTCAGGTTCATATTCAACTTCTTTAATCTTCTGTGCCAAATCAAAAAGATCTAATTCAAGTCCAAGATTTGCTGAAGCCACCATATTTGTGATTACAAAATCATATTTTTTCAAAATATCCCCTCCAATATACTATATTTAAATAACCTAAGAGGCAAGGATTTAAAAAGGGTATCCTGTATCAATAAATACTATTCTATAGGATGCATTTGTTAGAGGTATTATTGAAGGTGGTATTATGGTTAAGAATTCTAGAGGTTTTTTATCAGGTAATACAAAAAAACTTATACGAAGAAAAAAAACAACTATCAACGACGTACTTAGATCTTTTAATATAGGTGATAAAGTAATTATTTCTGTTAAATCTGGAAGAAATGGTGCGCCTCATTTAAGATACCAAGGAAGAACTGGAGTAGTACATGAAAAAAGAGGAGACGGCTATCTCGTAAGTGTTAAGGATGGCAATTCAGTTAAAAGTATACTCGCTACTGCGTATCATTTGAAAAATGCAGCTCATAAAAAATAGGTGAATTTATATGAAAATAATTTCTTCAAAATCTATCTCTATTCCGGAGGTTCAGGACATACTCTCTAAAAGAGAGAAAGATGGTGAAATAGAATACGAGCAGCAGAATGCAGTAGAATATTGTACACTATTCTCAAAATCTTCCAAATCCGATTCTGAAAAAACTATAAAAGAACTAATTGGAAATTATTCTTTAGACAGAGAAACTGCAATTAAAATTGTGGATATTGCACCTAAAAATATTGATCTTCTAAAAACTATTCTTCTAAAGGATAAAATAGAATTAAAAGAGGAGGAACTCGTTTCTATTGTAAAAATGTTCTCTAAGTGATTCTATGGAAGAGTATGCATATGTTCTGGAATACCTTCCTTCCGGGAGGTCCTTTGATTCAAGAAAAGAAGCAATAGTGCAACTTCTAGGACGTCAATTTTTCACACTTCTTGAAGCAACAGTTCATCCAAATGCATCCATAGTTCTTGGGAAAAAAGTATATGTTGGAAAAGAGGGAAGAGAAGATATAGACAGAATAAAAAGAAAAATAAGTTACCATGACCTTACGACAAGTGCAAAAGATTATTTGTTTAATGCATTAAAATCCCTAATAATAGAAAGAGAGAATGAATTTGTAGATTTTATCAATAAAGCAAGGCCCATTTCAATAAGGGTACATACTCTCGATCTGCTCCCAGGAATTGGAAAAAAACACATGTCTTTAATCGTAAGCGAAAGAGAAAAAAGTCCATTCACTAGTTTTCAAAACATAAAGGATAGAATTGCAGGTGTTGATCCAGTTGCTGTTTTTGCAAATAGAATCTTAAACGAAATAAAAGGAGAAGAAAGACATAATCTATTCATTATTAGCCAGCAGTCAAAATATTAATAGATATATTTTTGCTTTTTTTATACTCTTTACTTATAATTTAACATATAATAAAAAATGGGCCCAGGAGGAATTTCACTTCGCACAGCTTGTTCAAATCCACTCGCAAAGCTGTCGATGAATCGAACCTCCGCTCTCTTGTGTTTTCTCGAAGAAAACAAGAAATTTCTTCTGTAAGACAAGCGTCTTAACCATTATCGCATTCGAATATACTCAAATGTTTCGACTACGGGCCCACTAAAATTTATTTTTTCTTTTTAAAATATCCCTTCTCATCTTTAGTATACGCATGAAGAGAATTATTGGTGCAAACCCATTCTCCGTTTTTGTTCTCTTTAAGTTCAGACCATAAACCTTTGTATATATGGCAATCAGGACAACTGGACATATTAATTCACCATTTCATTATTTTACCAATATTTTTTAAACCTTAATTGCCGAAATTTTATCATGTATCTGACTTTTTGCACAATATCTCAATTGGATTTATTCTTAATTTGTATATTCTCTAAGTTTTTTTAAGCTTCCACTTACTTTAATCGTTTTTATCCTAGGTTCTGAAACAAGGGCAAGAAATCCCACTACTTTTTCCATATACTCTCTTCTGCATCTTATAATACCAACATTGTTATTATATTCTATAATTTTAAATCCAATTTTTGAAAATCCATATTCCCCGAAGAATTTCAAGAATTCCTTATATATATAATTTTCAAAATTCTCAATTTCCGAAAGCACTTTAAACATTATATACCTGTTTCTTGGTTTATCGCATTTTTTCATAATGGTTTTTATAACTTTACACTTTTAATTATTTCTATGTCAGTTCTAATCCTGTCAGGAAGCAAATCAGATAAGGAAATAGTAGATAAGATAACTTCTACACTGGATGAATTTGGGGTAGATTATTCATATGAAGTTGCCTCTGCGCACAGAACCCCTGAAAAACTTGAGCAGATTATAAAAAATTCCAATGCAGATGTATTCATTGCAGTTGCAGGTTTAAGTGCAGCACTTCCAGGGGTAGTTGCTTCAAAAACACACAAACCTGTTATTGGTGTTCCAATTAATGTAAAACTAGATGGTCTCGATGCTTTGCTTTCAATAATGCAGATGCCTCCTGGTGTTCCTGTGGCTACTGTGGGCATAGATAATGGAAAAAATGCAGCATTACTTGCAATTCAAATATTATCACTGAAAGACAATTCATTAATTCCAAAACTTAAAAAAATGAGAGAGCAATGGAAAAAATAGGCTTTTAAAGAAATGCCATCATATCTATTTATCTAGGTGACCAAGTGTTATTTGAAATTATTGAACATTTAGCTATCGCTCAGCATATCTCAATTATAGAAGATGAAGAAGGTGTTAGCTATCTAATGAGGCGTGCAGTTAGTAAAATAAATCCAGGCGCATTAGTCCATACTTTTGGAAATTTTAGAGAGCTAGAAGCATTTGATATGACTGGAAGTTCCCACGTTGTCCTTTCGGATTATAATTTTCCTATAGATTCAACAGGTATTATAGCCCCCAATGCAAGATTAGTTTTTGAGCATGTTTTTGGGAAATGTTCTGCATTTGCAATAACTACTTTTTCTCAAAGATTGGAAGATTCAGATGCCGATCTCGAAAGATATAGAGTTGAAAAAAGCAAATTCTTATCACTAGACCATGCGTCCTACAGAAGATTACCAAAAGATGATGGAGTATTTTCTCCTGGAAAAATAAAACCTCCTTCTAATGCACCAATAAATTTAACTGTAAGAAATCCAAGGATAGTAAAACGCTGATTTTTAATCTCTTCCTGTTTTTTAATATTATGAAAATAAAACCTTATTTAACTTCAGATCTAAAAAAATTAAGAAGAGGGCCTGCAATTACTCTTCCAAAAGATTTTGGAATTATTGTTGCATATACAGGCATAAACAAAAATTCAAAAATAATTGAAATTGGAACAGGTTCAGGATTTCTTACAGTTCAGTTTTCAAGAATAGCAAAAAAGATTATCACATACGAAAAAAGAAAAGATTTTGCAGACCTATCAAAAAATAATTTCCAATCCCTCAAATTAAAAAATGTTAAACTTTTGAATGTAGATGCTTTTGAAGGAATAGATGAGAAAGATGCGGATCTTTTTATGATCGATATTCATAATGCTCATGAAATTGTAAAAATCGCTTTTGATTCCTTAAAAGAGGGAGGATATTTAGCTGCGCATTGTCTGAGCGTTGAACAATCAAAATTATTATTTCTGGAATGTAAAAAAATATTTAAGGAAGTTTTCATGGTTGAAACCTTAGTTAGAGAATATGATGTTGATGAATTAAGAACCAGGCCCAAACATATAGGGATAATACACACCGCATATCTACTTTTCGCAAGAAAATGACTTTTATCTTTTTCAAATCTAAACTCTTTTTAATATTTATGTACTAATGATGCACATGGCATTAGACAGCGTAAGCAGTTCCTTCCTTATATTCGGTGGTATTTTACTTATAGGTTATATTGGAGATTTGTTATCTAAAAGATTTTCAATTCCAAGCGCTCTTCTCCTTCTATTGATAGGTTTTCTTCTTCAGACAACTGGTTATGTTGATACTCTTTCCCTGATGCCTATTCAGGAACTTTTCGGTTCACTAGCACTAATAATCCTTTTATTTGACGGAGGCCTTTCAACTAATATATTCGACGTTCTGCTTAAAAGTGGAAGAGTTATGGTTGTCGCTGTTCTTATGACTATTTTTGGCATAATTTCAGCAATATTAATTTTTATTGCATTAGGTCTTGATCCTCTTTTAGGTGCAATATTAGGTGCGATTTCAGGAGGAATAGGAGCATCTGTAACAATCTCCATAATCCGAAGTTTAAATATTCCAGATAATATACGAAATTTTCTTACTTTAGAGTCTTCCATAACAGATGTACTTTCTATTATTCTTGCATTGGTGTTGATAGAAGCACTTATTTCTGGAAGTATAGATATACAACTTATAGGTCAAGGAATATTAAGCAAATTTTCAATAGGAATTCTCCTTGGTTTTGTGATAGGTTTATTCTCACTTGCTTTAATGAGCAAAATACAGAAGGGATATAATTATATGATGGCATTTGCACTTGTTTTGGTCTTATACGCATTGGTCGAATATTTGGGAGGAAGCGGAGCAATATCTGTTCTTACTTTTGGTTTAGTTTTTGGAAATGAATCTGCAATAAGAAATTTCTTTAAGATCAATCCAGGAGAAGAACATCATTCAATAAAACAATTCCAGGCAGAAGTTTCTTTTTTCATAAGAACTTTCTTTTTCGTATTCCTAGGAGCAATAGTTACTCTAGGAGATGTTACCAACTTGTTTATTGCGCTATTATTCATAATACTTATTTATATCGCAAGATATGTTTCAGTAAAATTTGTTACCTCTAACACAGAATATGCTGATTATTCCACAGTACTTTCTGTTATAAATGCAAGAGGACTTGCAACAGCAGTATTAGCAACTTATCCTGTGTTTGCAATAAAAAATGCGTTAATTCAAAATCCTACAGATTACCTTACAGTTCTTTTAGATCAAGCCGCAAGAGTTCCGGAAATTGCTTTTTATATTATTATAATAAGCATATTATTTACAACAATTTTAGTTCCTTATTTTGTAGGCAAAGCCAATGGTAATAATAAAAAACCAAAGAAAAGTAAAAAGGCAAAAGCCGAGGAAGAAGAGCTTGAACCTGAATCACGATTTGAAGCAGAAGATGATGATGAATCGCCAGATATAAATGTCTAATTTATAATTTTAGAAAACTTTTCAAATTCTTTAGAAATTTTAAAATGCACGGGACAGGATTTTCATCAAATTTGAATGTGCTTTTGCCATTAGAAAACTTGTCAAAAGCCGAGTTTGAACCTGTGTAGGCCTGAACCAATAGATTTCTCCCCTCATTTTCGAGAAAAGAACGATCTTGAGTCTACCGCGTTTGACCGTTACGCCGCACTGCCTCACTGATGTAGTGATACAATGCGTCTCAGCCACCCGTGCATAAATATTATTCGATTTTAGTATACTATATAAGTCTTTTTATTTATAATCTTTTCGTGTATCTGAAAATTCATCAAACAAAGGATGGAAAAGTTATAGCTGCTTGTGATAGAGAGTTGATAGGAAAAGTTCTAGAAGAAGATAAATACTATATTGATCTTAAAACATATTCTTCATTCTATAAAGGTGAACTTTGTACAGAAAAACAATTAGCAGATGCGTTTGCTAATTTTTATTCTGCGAATCTTATAGGTAAAAAAACAACCAGTGTTGCAATTAGTAAAAAGCTGGTTTCAGAAGAGGACATTATTCTTATAAAAGGTTTTCCCTTCATTCAAATCTATAGGTTTTAAGGTGAATTATATGAAAAACATAACCGTAGTTTCAGAGGATAGGATTGGTCTTCTTTCAGATATCACCTACATTTTAGGAAAATCTAAAATAAATATCGAAGGTGTTGATGTAGTTATTATTGGTGGAAAGGCAATAATCAACCTTACTATAAAAGATGCAGAAAAAGCAACTCAAGCGCTCACATTAAATGGATATAAAGTTATGGAAAGCAATGTATTAATACTTAAACTTGAAGATAAACCCGGAGAACTTGCAAGAGTTACCAAACTTCTTTCAGATTCTGAAGTAGATATTCAAAATGTTCACATACTCTCCAAAGATAAAAAACAAACAATTATCGCACTGGTTGTTGATAAAGGAAAAAAGGCGAAATCACTTCTACAGGAATATCTTGTTGAAGAAAGTCATCCAATCTAATTTTTTATTCTTCAATTTCTATCTCCAATTCTTTTTTCTTGTTTTCTTTTTCTATTACTTCTGATATTAACGAGTATTTTTCGTATATTATATCCCCTATTTTTTTGTAAGTTTGCTCTTTTTCTTTTAATTCCACCAGCTGTTTTTCCTGATCTCCAAGTCGTTTAATTAATTTTTCTTTTTTTTCATTTTTCTTATCCTGAACTGCATTTTTGTAGTAATATCCCATCAATTCGCTCAAACTATCATATTCTTTTTTTTCACATTCATTATATTCTATTAAATCGGTC
>JAQTSF010000033.1 GCA_028711485.1 Candidatus Iainarchaeum sp. | reverse complement strand
TTTTTCTGCAAGAAGCTCGAATTCTTCTGGGGATTTTCCTGTGATGCTGAATATTAAAGGAGCGGGGTGGTTCCAATTTGAAAATTCTTCTAATGCTTTTTCTATACCTGGATTCTTGTATCCAACAGCATTTAATAATCCGGATTCCACCTCGGTTATTATTGGAGAATAATGACCTTCTCGAGGTTCTAGAGTAATTGTTTTTGTTGTTACTGCTCCAGCTCCTTCATCTGCAATTCTTTCCAAAAGAGGTTTTGAGGTTCCTAGTATCCCAGATGCAAGTATGAGTGGTGAATTCACTTTCAATCCTTTTAGAGAAACTGAGATATCTGGCATCATAAGAAATTAACAATATAACTTTAAATAATTGATGACTCCTCTGCATTTTAAGGACTAAAACCATTTATCTAATTTGCTCTGTCCAAATACGTCCTGGGAAATTTTCTGCATATTTGCAAGGGTTCGTTCAACTCTTTCCTCAGAAAAATTGTGTTTATCACATAATAATTTTTTCAGTGCGTTCTTATCAGGTTTTTTAAATTTTATTTTTCCAGATTCCTTATAAGGCGGTTTCATAAAAAAATCAATAACTTCATTTATGTTTTCCTCAAAAGTATGTGAATATTTTTCCTCTATATATTTGGAAAGTTCATCAAAAGAGGAATATTTTGAAACTATTTTTATTGCAGTTTTTGGTCCTACTTTTTTTACTCCTTTGTTAAAGTCGGTTCCGCATAATATTCCAATCCATATCAATTTTTCACGGGTTATTTTATGGTTTGAAAGAAGTTCTCCTAGAAGAATCTGCTCGGGTTCTACTAGAATATATTTATCTTTCCCAGGAACTTTTCTTCTTCCAGTTATTGAAAGATTTCGCAATAGGATCGGAGCTCCGAAAAGAAGAGAATCATAATCTTGTGATGCAGAAGCATAAACAATTTTTTTATCAGCCATTATCGCTGATTGAGCTTCACCCTCGCTTTCTGCTTGTATCCAGGGAACGCCCATTCCATCTAAAAGCTCTTTGCATTCTTCAATCATTTCAGAAGTTACTCTTGAAGTTGCCTGTGCAAATTTTCTTGCGTCTTCATACCTTTCTTCGTCAAGTGCGGTTTTCCATTTCTCCTCTGCTTCTTTTTTATTTTTCATTCTTTTTTCGATTGTCTCGCTTTTAAATGAAGGCGGTTTTCCGTCAAAAACATAAATAGCAAGTAATCCATTTTCATAAAATCTTGATGTTCTATAGAATAAACCTGAGAGGTGGGAAGTAATGTTTCCGTTAAAATCCATGAGCGGAGTTCCGTCTGGCTGTCTTATGGATGCAAGAAATTGATAAATAGAATTAAGTGCATCTATTGCGATTGTCTTTCCTGATAGTGAAGAAATAGAAATTGTGTGCTTAGTTGCAAGATCACCTATATCTACTCCCATTAATCTTCATCCTTCTTTTTCTTTTTGTTGTTTTGGAAATCTAGTATATCAGCTAAGGTCAGGTCTTTTTTTGAGTTTTGATTTGAAAAGGAGGAATCATCCAATGAAGGAGATGTTTTTTCTATTAATTTTACCCCTAAAAATTTTTCAAGTTTCTTTAAAACTTTTATTGGTGGTAGTGTCTGTTCTTTTTCTATATGTTCAATATAACTTTCCATTTCATTTATAGCTTTAGCAACTTCCCCTCGTTTTAGTCCTTTTTCTTGTATTTTTCTTCGGATTATGGAACCATAACCCTCAATTGCACTTTCTTCTTCCCTAAGGGCTTTGGGGGGAGCAGAATATTTTCGTGAAGAAAGATCCTGGGGGCTCATACTATCTAGAGAAGAAATTATTTTTCCCTCACGTGCACAAGAACCGCATGCCATTAGATTGGCTCCTTCTAAATGAATTAAAAAACGAGGTTCTTTTTTTCCACATACCTCGCAAGAATCTTTCATAGTGTAATATAGAGATGTAAAATTAATAAATCATTTGAACGAAGTTCAAATATTAAAAAAATGGATGTGCTTACTAAGCGTTATAATGCGTAGTTTACGACTTGGCCCATTTTTTCAATCATTTGAACTCAGACCATCTGCCGTATAATGCCAACAAGATAATTAGAATACCTTTTTATATTTTTTATTTCAATTATCACGATGAATGAATTGTTTTTTGGGATCTATAAAAAAGATAATTTTATATATACGTTAAATTTTCTTCCGGGAGAACAGGTATATGGAGAAAGATTGGTAAAGGAAAATGGAAAGGAATACAGATCATTTGATCCTTATAGAAGTAAATTATGTGCATCAATAAAAAAAGGCCTCAAAACCTGGCCGTTTAAGGAAAATTCCAAAATATTATATTTGGGTGCATCAACAGGAACAACGGTTTCACATATTTCAGATATCTGTACTAAAGGAGAAATATTTGCGGTTGAAATATCCCCCCATGTAATAGATAAACTTGTTAATCTTGCAGAAAAAAGAGAAAATATAATACCTATATTAGGGGATGCCAGAAAACCGCAAGATTATTTGGATGTAGGCAAAGTTGATATTATTTACGAGGATGTTTCCCAACCAAATCAATCCGAAATATTGATAAGAAATGCTATTGAATTTTTGAAAAAAAACGGAATCGCAATGATTGCAGTTAAAAGCCAGAGCATAGATGTAATAAAAGATCCTGAAGAAGTTTATAAAAAAGTTATTGGAGAGTTAAAAGAATATTTTGAAGTTATAGAAAAAGTAAATATAGATTCTTATGATAAAGGACATGTTTTTTTGGTTTTGAAAAAGAAGAATTGAAGTGAACCTATGAAAATACTGATGCTTAATCCTTTTTATCATCCTTATTCAGGAGGAACAGAAAAACATGTAAAAGCTGTTTCTGAAAATCTTGTGATGCAGGGAAATAATGTTTTTGTATTGTGTGCACTTGAAGGGAATAGTAAGGAAACAGAAAATGTAAATGGTGTAAATGTTATAAGAGTGAAATCAAAAGTGATTTACGATTCCCCTCATTTTTTACCTCCTCCTTATCCACTTACACTGCAATTTATTAAAAAATATGAAGAAATCATAAAAAAAGAAAAATTTGATATTGTTCATATACACAACCGATTTTTATTTGGTGAAAAATTTATAGAAATTGCAAAAAGAGAAGGGGCAAAAATTGTACTAACAATTCATAATTCCAAAATAGAGAATATAGACATTATAACTGATTTTTTTGGGCAAAGTTATGATAGAGTTATGGGAAATAGGATTATGAAAAAATGCGATGGAATTATAGGTGTCAGCAAAGATTCGTTATATAGAACTATACCTAAGGATTATAATGGAAAAAGAAGAGTAATTTATAATGGATTTGAAAAAATTGAGCATCCAAAAAAAATAAATCAGAATTATTGGAGGAATTTTTTTAAAGGAAAGGGACTGCATGGGAAGATGATACTTGCCAATGCGAGATTGATCAAACAAAAGGGATTAGAATATTTAATAGATTCAATGAAAAAAGTAAAGGATGCCTATCTTGTAATACTTGGAAGAGGACCTATGGAAAAAAAATTAAAAGAAAGAGCAAGGAAAAATAATGTAAATGTATTTTTTATTACTGAAAGAATCTCAGAGCAAAAATTGTATGAATTATATTATTCTGCCGAAGTATTTGTTTTAAGTTCTTTATATGAACCTTTTGGAATGGTCATAATTGAAGCTCAGGCATCAGGACTTCCGGTTATTGCTACAAATGTTGGTGGAGTACCTGAAATAATTGAACATGGAAAAACAGGTTTGCTGGTTCCACCAAAAAACAAAGAGGCACTTTTAGAGAATATAAATTACCTTATTAAAAATGAAAAAGAAAGAAAACGGATGGGTAAAAAAGGAAGAATCAATATAAAAAAATTCTTATGGAAAAATATTTCTAAACAAACAGAAGAATTTTATAAGGAGATATTATCCTAAAAATTTTCTCATCCATGCTGCTTGTTCAATATCTTCTTTCATTGTAGCAAGATTATTTGATCTTAGATTTTTTAGAATTTTTGAAGTTATTGCGCAATATTTATGATCTGGTTCATAGTCCACCCAAGAAAGAACTTTTTCTACATCCTCTTTGAGTTTAGGGGATATTAACTCAATATTTTCAAGGTTTAAGAATTTAAGAGAATCTTTCAGATCTTTATCCAAATTTATATACATGCCATACAATTCTTCAACTTCTTTATTATTCAAGCCGCTTAATCCAAGAAGTTCCGGAGGAAGACCAAGTGAATAAAAAGATGCACAGAAAGTTATTGCCCGGGGTAGTGAAATTCCTTTAGAAGAACGAGAATATCCGAAAAGACCAACATGTAATTTTCTTGCTCTTCTAGATGGGATAAAACGCGCAATTGAATTTATTGTATCTGCTATCAAGTAAAGCTGTTTTTGGTAAGTTTCTTTTATAGTATTTACTAATTTAAGTGCCCTGGAATCATCAATATCAAGAGGAGGTCTTCTCCTGCTCGAATTCATCATATCTATTGAATTTATAACATCTCTAAAGGAATAATCATATTTGAAAGCAGATTGTATTGTGAATGTTTGCACACTAGGATATTCCACGGGACAGTTATCTATATTTGTTGGTTTAAGATTTCCCCTAAACGGAGCACTTCCTACCCCAAGTATTGGAAGTATCGGTATTGATGTTTTTTCTTCAACAGAATGAAGATTTTGACGTGCTATTTTTGCTAGGAGAACTGCACTAACAGAACCATAATTCAATGCAGGATCACTTCTTGCAAGAAAAACTCGTTGGTATTCTTTTCCTTTGCCGCAGTATTTAAGATATTCTTCAACAATTTTATGCATATTTAAAAAAGAATCAAAATTTTCAAACAATGGGATAATGTTAATTTTTTCTGGTTTAAATTCCCCAATCCAATCACTTACTTTTATATCATTGTCAATGAGCACCTTGCTCTGTTGACCCACCACTAATTTTTCATAGTAAGTAGAAATTCTCCTTATCTCAAGTTCATTTGTTGTCATTGGAAGAATTATTTCAAATATAGGAGCATGATCTTTATGAATTAATTTTGCACTATCAAATGCCCTTGGGATACTATGCAAAACCTCAAGAAGTATTTTTCCTTTATTTTTTTCTATAGTTGGATTAGGTACACGGTAAGTAAGAAAAACATCTTTACCTAATATTGTTGAATTAAAAAACTCTGTATAACTTGAAAGAAGTTTTTCAACTACCTGATTGTCAACGTCCTTTCCTTCACTATCCCACATCTGCTCTCTACATCCAAGTTGGGAAAATACATAGTAGGCTTCCTTAACTTCAGTATTACCAGAAAGGATTTCATTGTCTGCAAAAAACGGGGTTGCGACATTGTCTGGGTGCTGAGTGCTCATACATCTTGAGACATTTAACATTAATATGTTGAATTAGAGTAGTATTTTTAATAGTTATCATAATACTATTTTCAAAATAGGTGATATGTTGTTAAGAAATATTAATAGAGCAATAAAGGAATATACAAAAAAACCAATTCTTTTTGCATGGACAGTTATTATATCAATAATACTTAATTTCATAGCTATAGGAGCAGTAGCAGGCGCATTTTTAGTGGTTTATTATGCTCTTGCAATAATGGAAATGGGAGACGTTCCTTTATTGATTTATTCACTTATATCAGTTCTCTTCATAACATATTTAGTAATTATGAACGGGCTGAAAGGAGCATTGATAAACAGCCTTAAAGGAATTACTAAAAAACAACAGCCAAGTATAACTTATTTTTTTAAATATGCTATTCAGCGAGGTAGCGTATTCTTCTCAATCACATTGTTAAAATTAGTTTTTTCTGCAATATTTATTATTCCGATTTATTTATTATATCAAAATGTACTGCTCCCAATGGAGATTCCACATCTTGAACTTATATTTTCTATAGTTGTTGCTGGAATTGTTTTCATTATTGAATTTCCTTTTTCATACACCTATATCTCTGCAGCAGTTAATGAGTATGGGGTTATAAACTCATTAAGAGCATCACTAAGATTCTTAAGAAAAAGAGGCTTGTCTGCTTTTGGAATTTATATTGTGTATGCAATTGTATGGACAACACTTTTTGTTCCTCTTTTAAATATCGTTTCAATACTTGTGTTATATCCGATAGTTTACACTGCAATGATTTTATTGTATGAAGGAAATAAATAATTGGGATTTAGACCAAATCAAAAAAACTTTCAAGGTGAATTTATGATTGAGATAAAACATGAAGGTTGTATTCAGTGTGCAGGTTGCTGCTCAGTGTGTCCGACGTCTGCACTTGAATTAGTTGGAGGAAAAATAGTATTTTATCCTGAAAAATGTATAAAGTGCGGGAACTGTGTAAGAATATGCCCTGCAAATGTAATTGAACTTAAAAAATGAGGGATAATATGACCAAAAATGATTATGATGTTTTGATAATTGGTAGTGGACCTGCAGGAAGCACTCTTGCAAGAGTGCTTGCAAAACAAGGAAAGAATGTACTCATTGTTGAAAAAAGAAAACAAGTTGGAATTCCGGTGAGATGCGGAGAAGGTTTAGGCGCAAGAGAAATACTCAAACAAAATTTAAAGATTCCAAAGGATGTTTATTCTACTGAAATATTGGGTGCAAGGGTGGTTGCCCCCAATGGTAAAGAAATAGTTTGGAAAGATGAAGAAACAAAAGGATATATGCTTGAAAGAAAAATGTTTGACCAATGGTTGAATGAACTTGCAGTAAAAGAAGGGGCAAGAACTGTGGTTTGGACACGCGTTCTAGATTTAATAAAAAATAATGGAAAAATAAGCGGACTTAAGGTAAGCCATAAAGAAGAGGAAGAGTATGATATAACTGCTGATATGGTAGTTTCTGCAGAAGGAATGGAAGCATTAATTGCAAGAAAAGCAGGTTTTGATACTGTTCATAAACCATATGATGTGGATACTTGCTATCAATATGAAATGATGGAATATGAACATGATAATTTAATCGAATTATATTTTGGAAATAAAATAGCTCCGAGAGGGTATGTTTGGATATTTCCAAAAGCAAATAAAAAAGCTAATGTTGGAATTGGAATTGGTGGAACTGTTTTTAATGGAACTAAGAAAGGTGGAATGAAAGGAAGTGCACCAAAAGAACTGCTTGATGAATTTATTTCAAAAAATAAAAAATTAAATGAAATAAGTGTTTTGAATGAATTCGGAGGGGTTATTTCTGTTGGAGCTCCTTTAGATAAATTTGTAGCAGATAATTTTATGGTTATAGGAACTGCTGCAAAGCAGGTTGATCCTATACATGGAGGAGGGATTGCACTTGCAATGGAATCTGGAATGCTTGCTTCTGAAGTAATATTAGATGCTTTTGGAAAAAATAATTTCTCTAAAGATGCACTTGAGAAATATGAAAAAGTATGGAAAGATGGACCTGGAAAGAAGGTTGCAAAGAGATTATTATTGAGAAAGGTTATAGAAAAATTAAATGATGATGACCTTAATTATATATTCACTGCAATTGATGACAAGGAATTGAACAAGGTAATGAAAGGAAAATTTGCAGATCCTGTTGCAAGAGTAATTGCAGGAAGACCTCAGTTACTTAAAATTCTCGGAGCATTGATTTCTTAATTAGAGGTATTTGTTTGATTGGTATTGTTTTGGTTTTCATTTATTGATTCAAGGTCATCTGCTTTGTAAAATGATGAGTCTGAATTAGCTAAAAGAAAGGGATCATCTTCCTGAACAGGAACATTTACGAAATAATCATTTACTATTGCACCAAATGCAAAAACTAAGAACAAACTTAACAAAATGAATGTAGTTATAGGAATTTTCTTTTTTCCTGAGGATAACAAATTTTTTCCTTTTTTAGTAAGAGA
>JAQTSF010000032.1 GCA_028711485.1 Candidatus Iainarchaeum sp. | reverse complement strand
TTGAAGAAGAAAAAGCAGATGTAGTTATACTTAATACGTGTACTGTTAAAGGAGCTACTGAGAATAAAATAATGAAAAGAATAGAAAGATTGAAGAATAAAAAATTGATTATTGCAGGATGTATGGGAATAAATGAAAATAGAATAAGAAAAATAAGGAAGAATGCAGTTATTGTGCATCCTGGAGCATTAGGCAACATTGTTGATGCAGTAAAAAACTGTACATCTGGAAAAATAAGAACATATCGAGAGATAGAAGAAAAAGATAATTTTCCAAGAGAAATTACTTATCCTATTTATAGAATGCCTATACAAGAAGGATGCGTAGGTAACTGCTATTTTTGCCAAACTAAAATTGCAAGACCAAAATTAATGAGTTATAATAAAGAAAGAGTAATTTCACTGATTACAGAAGCAGTATCTAAAGGTGCGAAAGAAATTCAGTTAACTGGAATGGATACTGGTGCATATGGAATAGAAAGAGGAACTACTCTTGTGGAATTGTTAAAAGAAATTTCAGAAATACCTGGAGAATTCAAAGTAAGACTTGGAATGATAAATCCTGCGCATGCAAAAAGAATGATTAAAGGAATAATAAAACAAATGAGTAACAGCAAATTTTACAAATTTATTCACCTGCCTGTTCAAACAGGAAGTGAAAAAGTATGTAAGGAGATGAATAGATCGCATACTGTAAAAGATTTTGTATATTGTGTTGAAAAATTCAGAAAAGAAATTCCTGATATTTTAATTGCAACGGATATTATTGTAGGTTATCCTACTGAAAAAGAAGAAGATTTCGAAGAAACTAAAAAATTATTGTCGAAAACAAAACCAGATATTGTAAATATTTCAAAATTCACCCCTAGACCAGGAACAAAGGCAAAGGAGATGAAACAGCTGGATAGCAAAATAGTAAAAAATAGAAGTTCAGAACTTACTGAATTGTCAAGAAAAATAGCACTAGATAATAATAGAAAAATAATTGGTAAAAAATATACGGTTCGTATTACTGAAAAACAAAAGGATTTCACTGGAAGAAATGATTGATACAAACAGGTAGTAGTGAAAGGATTGGGAATAGAAAGTATAGGAAAAAGAATAAACGTAAAAGTAAAAAATGCTACTTATGGTTCTCTTATAGCAGATAGAGTTTAAGGAATATTAAAAAAATAATGCAATAATTATATTTTAATGGATATTGAAAAAATAAGAGAAGATTTCCCAATTCTTAAAAGAAAAATAAATGGAAATAAATTAGTTTATCTTGATTCTGCAGCAACAAGCCAGAAACCAAGGCAGGTTATAGATACGGTTGTGGAGTATTACCAAAATCATAATGCAAACACGATGAGAGGGGTTCATACCTTAAGCGAAGAAGCAACAGAGATGATGGAAAACTCAAGAAAAAAAACTAAGGAATTTTTGAATGCAAAAAACAATCACGAGATAGTATTCACAAAAAATGCAACTGAAGCAATTAATCTTGTTGCTTACTCCTGGGGAGAAAAAAATATAAAAAAGGGGGATAAAATTGTTCTTTCCATAAGCGAGCATCATGCAAATCTTTTGCCATGGCAGCAGCTGGCCATAAAAAAAGGTGCTGAATTGGTATATCTAGATATAGATAATGAAGGGAATTTAGAAGAAAAATGGGAAAAAAAGATAAATAATTCAAAATTGGTTGCTATAACTCATACCTCCAATGTAACCGGGATAATAAATGATGTGAAGAACATAAGCAAAATTGCAAAGGAAAAAGGTGCAGTGGTAATTGTAGATGGCTCGCAAAGTGCGCCGCATATGAAAATAGATGTAAAAAAAATAAATTGTGATTTCTTTGTGTTTACAGGGCATAAAATGCTTGCACCAATGGGAACCGGAGCTCTTTATGGAAAAGAAGAATTGTTGGAAAATATGCCACCTTTTATGTATGGAGGAGGAATGAATAAAAAAGTTGAAAAAGAGAACTCTGAATGGAATTTTCTCCCATATAAATTTGAAGCAGGCACAGAAAATGTATCGGGTATCATAGGACTCGGGAGTGCAATGGATTATATTAATAGAATCGGGATTGATAATATTGAAAAGCACGGGAACAAAATGATAGAGTATGCACTTGAAAGAATTAGTGAAGTTAGAAATGTTAGTGTAATTGGTCCGAAAGAGTATGTAAAAGAAAAGGCACCAATTCTTTCATTTAATGTGGAAAAGGTTGATTGCCATGACGTTGCCGGAGCATTAAATGAATATGGGATAGCAATAAGATCAGGATTGCACTGTGCACAACCGCTTCATACAAGATTAGGAATAAATTCAAGCGCAAGGGCAAGTTTATATTTATATAATACTGAAAAAGAAATTGATTATTTTATAGATAAATTAAAAACTACTTTTTAAAGTATTTAAATAAAGCAAACTTTATAAAATATGGCTGACAATTGTACCCAGGCGGTTTAATGATTGGAGAAAGTAAAATGTACATGTATGGTGCGATAGGAATAGCAGCAGTTGGAACATTTTTATCAATAATTGGCGGGGGTAGTATATTATCCTTGATTGGGGGATTATTTGCTGGTTTAGGTGCAGTATTTGCATTAATTATTATGAAATATGGTTACATATTTATTCCATTGATAACGCAACAAGCAAAAATAACAACTCTGGTTGAGGGTACTTATGAAATTTCTCCATCACAGGATTCGATAGTAAAAAAAGTGAATGATGAATATTACGCCTCTATGTTTTTAGTGTTAAAAGTGTATGAATCCTCGACTGAAAAAAGCACAGAACAAAAAATGATGTACAATGAATACTTTGAGAGAGCAATATCAAATCTAAGATATGTTACAAAAATAGCATATATGATTTATGTTGAAGATATAAGCAAAAAAAGAAAAGATCTTGAAACCAAGAAAGCAGAAGCTCAGTTAAGATTAAGCAAAGAAAAAGAAAAACCTGATCCTGATGTTCTTAAGATAGATAGGTATGAAAGAGAAGTTGTAAAATACAACAACGAAATTGATAAATTAATAAAAGGAGAAAAACCAATGGGTATTCTGGCATATTGTATGACTTCAGCAAAAGGAATGAGCAAGGAAGCTGCAATAGCAGAGGTTAGAGCTCAGGCAAAAGAATTGCGAACGCATCTTGCAAATAGTCTTAATGTCGAAGTTGAACAGCTCACCGCTGATGAGATGCTAAAATGTTTTGAATGGGAGAGATTCTTCCCCTCGACAAGAGAGGAATTTGAATCAGAGATGGTGTAATGGGAAGGCTCCAGATTTCAAAAGTTTCCAATAAAACAATCTCGCAAAGAAATCTTCTAGTGCACCCTCCAGAACCTCCATTGCATATATTATGTGAAGATCCTGCTAATTCAATATTTGTAGGGCATACAGAAATGCTTCATGTTCCTTTTTACTGGAATTATAATAATGTCGCAAATCCTCACATAGCAATAGTAGGAATAAGTGGAAGTGGAAAAAGTTATTTCATAAAAACATTTCTTATACGTGCTTCTTTTGCATGGAATTCAAATGCAATAATAATTGACTGGGCAGGAGAATATAAACAATGGGTGCGTGAAGTTGGTGGAACAATTATTGCTCTTGGTAAAGGATCTTATATTAATTTGCTGGATACGGGAGGAATGAAACCGTATGATAGAATAAAACAGGTTATGCGAACTCTTGAACTGTTAACAGATGTTGGAAACTATCCTGAACAAAGAAGATTAACCGAAGAAGCAATAGAAAAAGCTTATATTGAAGGAAAATATCGAATGGATGCTGTGGAGCAACAGGATGAACTTGGAAAACCGCTTAAAGCACCGACATTAAAAAATGTAGTAAGAATACTCGAAGAAAAAGCATCTATGGGAACATATGAATTTCCTGCGGAATTAGAAAATGCAATATATAGAATAAAAAAATTCACAAAACCAGGAGAGGATTATTTTTCAAAGAAAAGCACTATAGAACTTGAAAAATTAGTGGAATCTGGTGTTGTAGATATAGATCTATCCGGACTTCCTGATGAGACCACAAGAGCTTTAGGCGCATTAACGATATTGCAGTTCATAAAAGAGAAGATGAGAGCATCAGGATGGGCAAAAACAAAAGGGTTGCGGTTATTGGTAGTGCTTGATGAAGCATGGAAAATATCCAAAGAGGATAATAGTGATGCAGTAATGATAGTAAGAGAGGGAAGAAAATATAATTTTGGAATGATAATCGCAAGTCAAAATCCAACAGATATCAGCGAAGCAATATTCAGCAATGTGGGTACTACATTCATATTAAAAGTGAAATTTGAAAAATATCTGGATTATCTTCAGGGAACATTGAATTTTAGCAATTTTATGAGGGAGAAAATAAGTACTTTTGGAGTAGGGCAGACTGCGGTGAATATGGCATTTATAACTCCAACGCCTTACCCTTCAACTTTTCTTATAGAAAAAATAGTGGGTGAGGAACCAAAAGTAGAATATTTCCTAATATTAAATAAAGTTATTAGTGAGGATAAAAGGAGGGATGCCGCTATGGCGAAAAGTATTCCTTTTGAAAAAGAAGGGATTAGAAGAAAATTAATAGAATATGGAGTTTCGGATGAAAGTATAGTTGAAATAATACAGCTTTTTGACAGGAATAACCGAAGAATGGATGTGGTAGCATTTGTAATATTACTTGAACGTTCAGGTCTTAAGAGAAACAAGATAACCGAATTGCTCCAGGAATATGGAATAGATGATAGCACATTGATAAACATTTTTGTAAGTGCAGATAAGAAAAAAGAGCAGTATGGAGGAAAAGAAATTGCGCAGATAATACTTGAGGATGAGGAAAATGAAAAATAAGAAAGATAAAAAGATAACTGGTGCAAAGGTATGCATAATCTGCAGAGGGGAGATGAAAGATTCTAAGAACGCAGTAAAAATAAAGGATGACCAAATAATAACCTCGATAAGAAAAATAAAGGAAAAAATGAATATGGCAACAAAAAACGAACTTTATGTGTGCAATCAGCATAAAGAAGAACATATGAAAAGAAGAAAATCTTTTGAAAAAAGCATATTGCTAACAGCTATTCTTGCATTTGTAATATTTGTACTTCTTTCAATAATTCCGCCGATAACTACCGGAAATATAAATCTATCTTCAATATTACTTGGATTATTGATAGGAATAATGCTTTTGCTACTTAATGGATTTATAAAATACACGCCTGATGTAGAGGTAAAAAAATGATAAGTATAGCCGCATGGTTTTTTGCAACACCGCTCGTTCGACTTTGTCGGACGGACAAAGAACGCAGTTCTTTGGATTTTGCCATAGTAGAGATAGAAGACAAAAAGCGTGAGAGGTGAAAAGATGATAGGAAAGCCGAAAAAAGATGAAAGTAAAGAAATAAAGAAACCAGCTGTTGATAGTTTTAAAATAGGTGGAAAATTAAAAGGAAGTTTCAAAGAAATCGCAAAAAAATTGTCATCAGTATCCTTTCTTGAAGTTGCTATGGAGAGCAACGCAGTTAATATAGCATATGTGGAAAGCAGAGACATAAGTAATAAACCATATTTGTTTTCCATGATGAAGATGCGGGAAGATGAAATAGGTGTGGTTTATTCCACGCCTCAGAACATGGCACCTAAAAAAAGAAGAATAGACGTAATACGACAACTTTTGAACATATTGGGAATTATAAGCAATGAATATGAAGTTGATGAAAAAACAATTTATAATTTGATAGAAAAGGCAATGAAGGATATCGGAGAATTGGTAGATAAGAAAACTGCTGAAATATACGTAGAATATGACACGCTTAAAAATGAGAATACGATATTAGATAAAAAAATAAGAGTACTTGAAAAAGAAATTGAAGAATTAAAAAATAGTAATTATGAATTAAGGGAAAAAAATAATGAACTTACCATAAAAATGAACAGGTATGAAAAACCATCTGATGAAACTATAAAAATAAAGTTAATAGAATGGATAAAGGATCATAACGGAAAAATAAGTATTCCGGATTTTGTTGCGGTTCATTTGGGCGGAAATCCAGTAGGTGAAACCAGAGTTGAAAAAATATTAAATGAACTAGTGACCCAGGGATATTTGAGTTCAAGATAAGGAGAATGCCATGGTTGATATCAAAAAGCTAAAGATAAAACGGAGTGCGTATTTATTCGAAATAAACCGTAGTTATGAATATAGTAAAGGATATACCGTAATAGAAAAAAATCCATTCGAAAAAATAATGGATAATATTTTTAAGAAAAAGGATAGTGAACAAAAGAAAAAGGAAAAAATTTCAGAAAAAAAGGGAATGAATCCATTCTTAATTGCAGGAGCAATATCCTTAGTAATAATTGCATTGCTTGCAGTGTGGATAATAACAGTCATTGGAAGTATACCGGAAGAAACTCCAAGTATAATTACGCACAGTGTTTTGGAAGCATCAGTACTTGGGGGAGAAATAGTTACATATGGTTTGAAAGATGACAAACTTAACACCGCAAGTATTATTATAGAGCAGAATATTGAAGGATATGACAACATAGTTCTTACTCTCAGTGCATATACTGAGGAACCGCCGTATCAAGTGTATATTTTAGATGAACCTCGAGATATAAGTCAAACAACCAAATATTCTGAATTCAAATCTACGCTTATAGAGATATTAAAAAATAAAGGTGTATATCTAAACACAATAACTATTAACGACTTAAAAACTGTGCAAAAAGGAGCAATGGTAATTGTACCTAGCGGGAGAATTCCTGAAGATATGATTAAAGGAGAGGAGAATAGTATTAAGGCTCTTCTTTCCAGAGGAGTTAATATAATATATATAGGAAAAGAATTCGAAAGTTCAGTAACAAATAAATTAGAAGTAATTCAAACAGACAAAACGTATTTAGATAAACAAGGAATAATTTTTGAACCGCCCACATCAGTTAATGAATTGCCCAATTTTTTCCAACCTCAATATAGCGCTAAAGGTGAAACAGATATATACTATACCTCAAAAGAGTATGGATCAATTAGTGTAATAAAACATATATCTGGAACAGGATATTTGATATTAGTGCCTCAAACACTAGACGCAGGATGGAAAATGGCTGGTGAAGCTGCAGAAGATATTTCAAAAATAGTTTTGGAAACCAGGTGGATAAAACCAAAAACAATAAAAATTTATGAAAATTTAGAAAATAAAAATCAAAGTCAGATAAAAACTTATTATTCTGAGCCATTTGAACAAAATCAAATTTATTTGAAAGCAGAAATAACTGCAATAAAAAATAATGAGGAATTTGGAAAAGTATTGTATTTTAATGCAAAAAAGGAATATAGAGGAGAGTTATATATAACTGGTGGAACATCATTAGTATCAAGTTCAATAAGTGGAAAAGAAATAAGAATAAAATCAGACCTTAAAGAACAAACTGCAAAAAGTATATACCCAGATATATTAGTTTTTAAAGACGGCGAAGAATCAAAAAGAGCGGCACTATCAGACATAAGAATAAGTACTCAGACAGACAATGATTTTGATGTTTTTATAGACATACCTGGAGGAGAACATACTGCATATGTAACTGATGAGATTGGGAATAAGTATGCCGCAGGATATATTGATTCTGTTAAAGTAGATATAATCCTTAAAAGTATAGAAGATAACAAATTTACCTATTCATTCGAAGTAAATGGTATTCCAGTAGTATTAAATGAAATAAAAGTTTTAGTAGATGATGGAAAATTAGGAGAGTATGTATTCACAAAGGAATCACAAATTTCAATTGATCTAAAGCAAAAGGCAGGATTAGAAGGAAAACTTTCACCAGGAGAACATTATTTTGAATTTACAATAGGGGAATTACAAGAAAAAAAGACTTATGTTCAACCGGGACAGAGTGAAAGCATATTCACAAGTCCCATATTCTTTGGAACAATAATTTTGGTATTTATAATAATGGGTGCGGGAAGCTATCTTGCAAGCCAAAAAAAACCACAGTATTACATAGATATCCCAGACTTTCCACCTACAGAGTTCAAAAAAATTGTTATTCCTAAAAATGTAATTCTGAATATATTCCAAAAAGAAAATGAATATCATAAATGGGAAGAAACTCCAATAACGTTTTTAGAAATTAAAAATGGGCTAAATAAAACATTCTATAAAGGAAATTACCTTACAACCAGCGATTTTAATTTATATTATATTCTTGATAAAATAAAAAAGAAAGGAGGAATAATAGAAGAACTTGGTTATTAC
>JAQTSF010000031.1 GCA_028711485.1 Candidatus Iainarchaeum sp. | reverse complement strand
GGAAAATGAAGGAGATTCGGAAATTAATGAACAATTTGATGTTTCCATTGAAACCAGAAGCGTTCCAATAGGCAAAGCTCATCCGTTATCAAGAGCAATAATGAACATAAAGGAAATTTTTGTCCAAATGGGTTTTGAAGAAATGGAGGGGGAGCTTGTTGAGAGCACTTTCTGGAATTTTGATGCATTATTTCAACCTCAGGATCATCCTGCAAGGGAACTGGCTGATACTTTTTATGTTGATAAAACATTTTCGCTCCCGGATAAAAAACTTGTAGAAAAAGTGAAAAATTCCCACGAAACTGGTTGGAAATCAAAGTGGTCAGAAGATGAAGCAAAAAAAGGAGTACTAAGAACTCATACAACTTGTCTAAGTGCAAGAGCGCTTGCATCTTTAAAAGATCCCTATAAAAAATATTTCTCTGTTGGTCGTGTTTTCAGAAATGAAGAAACGGATTTCAAACATCTTGCAGAATTCCATCAGGTTGAAGGAATACTTGCATGGAACGGTGCATCATTTAGAGATCTTTTAGGAATATTAAAAGAATTTTACTCTCGTTTGGGATTTAATAAAATCCGATTCAGGCCTAGTTATTTTCCATACACAGAACCAAGTCTTGAGATAGAGGTTTTTTATGAGCCAAGGAAAGAATGGATGGAACTTGGCGGTGCAGGAATATTCAGACCCGAAGTTACAAAACCTCTTACAACTATTTATCCTGTACTTGCCTGGGGTCTTAGTTTAGAAAGACCTCTTATGCTCGCGTTAGGACTAAACGATATAAGAACCTTTTATAAAAATGATATTAATTGGCTAAGAAAAACCAGAGTGAAAGGATGAAATCTAAATTTTTTGCAATGATCTTATTCGTGTTTCTCCTATCCATTTTTCTGTTTTTTTATTTTGATTCTCAAGACATAAAATCACAAAATCAAACTCAGGCCGTTTTTCATCCACTCGAATTATCTTTTGCAGGAAATTATGGTTATGTTATATATAATTCCACAGGAAAATCATCCGCAACTCTTCTTTCATTGAACTCCAGACCAATAACTCATATATACATACTAGAGAGCTCATTTGGTCTTGGAATAAATTCTCTTCCGGACTTTATCTCTGAAATCAAGTCTTTAGAAGAATATGGTTTTACTGTTGATACCGTATCTTCCATGATTCCTGTAAAACAACATTCCCTTTTAATCGTACCTCAGGGAGGAATGCCAGAACTTGTTCTTGATTTTATGCACGAAAATCTTACAGTATTACTTATAGGTAAAACAGATGTTTTTATTGGTGATGAAATAAATCATGATAATTGGTACTCCTCCCTAGAAAATTCAAAGAAGTCAAAGATTATACTATATAATGAAACACTAGACGAGCTTTATTTACAAAACAAGGTACCTTCAATTAAACAAGAAATATTAACAAACAGTTGGTTCATTGAAGAAGAAAAAACATTTTATTTTAATAAAGGAAAAGGAACAGTTACAATTCTTAGGCATAACGCAAACTATCTCCGGCTTATTTATCCATCAGATAAGGGATATAAAATATTAGATTCTTCAGAGGCGAACTCTTCAATTAAAACCATAAACATAAAGAGTGCTTTTCCAGGACAGAAAAAATCATTCGAATTCTCTGTCACTGATTCAAAAGGAGTGCCTAGACTTGTAATCTCAAAAGATGGAAAGGTTGTAAGTGAGGAAAAATTGGGTTCCATACAACAAAATGTTTTTTATAATTCCCTTTCTTTTAGTTCTCCCGGGGATTATATACTCAAGATTTTGGATTATGAAGGAGAGCTTGCATCAGGAGTGTTCCATGTTTATGATCTGAATATTTCTTTTGTACATACTGATGGTTTTCTTTATACTTTTCTAGTATATTTAGATGGCGAGCCCCTTCAGAGTGAGCAAGTAAAAGTTACTATCCCAGATTCAGGAAATTCAGGAGAATTTTTTGTTTCAAATGGACAGCTTATAATTCCAGCAAAACTCAAAAAAGGGGAAAATACCATAATTTTAACTATCCAAGGAACTGATTTCCCGGTAAATGTCGAATACTCTGGACAAGGAATATTTGATATCTATTTTGCATATGGCCCCGCAGGTCTCTTTCTAATAATTATTATTTACTTAGTAGTAACTCTTACAAGAAAGAAACCGTATGTAATCACATTCGATTCTCCAGGAAAACTTTCTTCTAATGAACTTAAACTAAAAAAATCAAATGTAAAAAATATTATTGAAAAATCCATTTCAGAATTTGGAATAAATAACTGCATCACTCCAAGAGAATTTTCTCTTGCTCTTAAAAAATATCTTACAAATGGTTATGATGTTCTTGACGGAAATTCTGAGGCACTGCTCAAATCATTTGAAAAAGAAGGATATCTATCTTCATACAATTCAATATACTCACTTAGAACTGATAATATAAAAAAGATTGTTATCGACAGGTTGGTACGGGAGAAACTTATAGAGCACGGAATAACTTTTGTTTATTCAAAAGGAGTGTTCAAGACCAAAGATTTGCTTCTTTCATATGAAAAAATACCTGAAAAGAGCAGTACTAAAACCATCGTTGTTTTTGATAAAAAATCAGAAATATCCTCTTATTTAGACTCTCTCAATCAAAAACAAAAAGCAAGAACTGCACTAAAGATAAGAAATGGTTCTTTGCTTCTCCTAGATCTTGAAGAGTTGGATGAGTATTTATGAGAAGATTAGTATTCTTATATCTTATTTTTTCTATGTTTTTTGCATACTACTCAGAACCTCCGTTGCAGGAGGTTTTAGACTATAATCTTGAACATTCTAAGAATCTTTTTACTATTGATTTATACTCTACATTAGAATACGAACCAGATAATCTAGAAGAGTTAGTGAAAGGTAATTTTTCTCTGATTTCAATTTCTCCTTCAATAGACAAAATGGTTCCTTCCTCAGAAATACTCTACCTGTTTTGGACTGCTGATTTTTCAATTTATGAAACAAGACCAAGTTTTTGTGGTTTGAAATTCGTTTCAAATTCTATTCATTATACTATTACATTTTCATTTAAAAATTATTCAAATATCTCTTCAGGGAATACACCATACCTTTCCGAAGTTCCAAAAGCAATTCAAATACCTATCAATACAGAACTATTAAACCAGGTCCAATACGATGACAATCTATCAGTCGAACTTTCATGGAAAATTGTAAGTCTTTTTAGGGATTATTCTATAATTGAAATCCCTCCGTTTGGTTTTACCTGTGCTCCAGGTGAAGAATTCGAAGTAATTACTCAAGGAACGGATTATCTAAGATATCAAGTTCATGGTGGAGAAAACCTTTATTTTTTATCAAAACCCGTGCTTTTTGAACAATGGAAAGAAAACAATCATTTCGATTCTGTTTTATTTTCAAATAGGAAATTTTACCACTATTCGATTATAATGAACAATACTACAATTGATTCAGAAAATATATATTTTTTTGATATTATTGAGAACTCATCAGGTATAAGATATGTAACTTCTATTGAAAATTTTTCCCAAAATAAAAATTATTCAGAATTTCATGACTTTTTTTATCCTTATCCATTGGAAAAACAAAACAATACTTTTGCATTTGCATATTTTTTCAATTACACTTATAACGGGATAGGAAAAAATAATCTTACTTTAGTTTTAGTTGATTTTTTCGGAAATACACATTCGTTTAACTCTGAAATCACAAGCAAGCAATTTACCCATAGCGGATATTATAACAATTCAGAATATTATTACCCAAGCATCAAATATATAAAATCTGATTTAAATATCGCAGTTTTATCTCTTTCTTTCATTTCCCTTATTCTACTGCTTATTTTTATAAAAAATAGAAACTAAGCATTTATAATCTGTAGAAAATAATTAGGAATCAAACCTTTTCTGCGATTGCATACGTTCTTCCAACTGTAATTACTTTCACCTTCACTTTTTCTCCGGTTTTCCCATCCTTCACAAAAACTACAAAACCATTTACTTTTGCCACTCCATCTCCCTTTCTACTTACATTATCTATAGTTACTTCTAAAATTTCTCCTTCCTTTATCGGCTTTGGTATTTCAAAACCTTTTTTTTCCTCTTCCATTCCCCCCACCTTTGAATTGACTTCTCATAGGTGTTTTAAATATTTTTCTATCAGTCCAGAAAAATAAAAAATCAGATATCAAAGAGCATTCTTACTATATATTGGTTATTTTTCTTTTCAATAGAAAACAAATGATACGTTGCTGCTTTTATTATATTTTCTAAAAAACCTTTTTCTCCAGAAATCTCTATTTCTATCTCATTTTTCTTTTGATTTAATGACAAAACTTTCATTTTCTTAGGTATAACGGATTCTGATTCACATTCTGAAATTATTTTTGAAAATAATTCGACGATCATAATCTCTAAATCATAACCTTTACTCTTAATCTTTATTTTTAAATCACTTTTATTTGCGTTTCCCATACTTTGGAACATTCCAAAAGCCAGGTTTTCCAGAGCGTTTTCTAGGTTATCCCCCCTTCCTTCTATATATAAATCGGAGGTGTGTTCAAGTATGCTGTAATCCATAATCTCATTTTTATCTAAATCAATTTAAACCCTTACCTGCAAATTTTCATTATGAAACTATTTGAAGGTTCAGAAATTTCTATTAAAGGCGTTATTACAAAACATAACGGCTATAGAGGCAACAAACAATATGTCCTAACCGACGGAAAAGATAATTTTGAACTTATTTCCTCTTTTCCTTTGGATGTGGGTACTGCAGTAAATGTTTCAGGAAAAGTTGAAAATCATTATGGGATTATGAAAATAAAATTATCCTCATTTGAAACTTTAGATGAAACAGAATATTCTAATATTGAACAAATTTCAAAAAATTCTTTTTTACCATTAGAAAAGGGCTTTCTTGTAAAAGATGAACATATAGAAAAATTAAAAGAAGATTTTCTTTCTCTTGCAAAAAAACTTTATTCAATACAAAAACTCGGAAAGGGTATAATCGTGCGTTTCCACAATGATGGAGATGGAATTTGCGGGGCGCTTTCACTTTCGTCATTTCTAAAAGCTAAATATGTTCAGCAGAATTCAGCTATTTATTCTGTAAAAGATGCGTTAAGAGATATAAATGATCTTTCTAACTATTACAAATCAGTTATTATTCTGGTAGATTTTGGAAGCAATGAAGAAAGTAAAGATGGTTTATCCCTTATTAATTCAGCAGGAATTGAAATAATTTCGATAGACCATCATCCTTACTCCCAAGAAATTACGCCTCTATTAACATCTAATTTAAATCCATGGAAAAGTATTGATCCTGAAATTGCTTCAAAATACACCGCAGGGTATTTATGTTCAGAACTTTCCAGACTATTTGGATATGAAAATATAAAATATCCACTAATTTCATTATGTTCTGATAAAAGCGATCTTCTAAAATGCAATGAAGAGCATATTAATTCAGGAATTGTTCTTAATTATGCTGCTGCATATTCCGGACATAACAGTTCTCTTGATTTTTATCTAAACATTCTTTCAAACAAACACCTATTCCATTCGATATTAATGCAGGCAAATGAGAAAATTGAAGAGCTTATCTCCATTTCAAAAAAACAAATAAAAGAAAAAGAATGTGGAAAATTCAAATTATTTTATTTAAATTTAGGTTCATTGGTAAAAAAATTCGAATTTCCTGGGATAGGGAAATCGGCAACCCAAATATTTGAATACCTCATAAAATCCGAACAAAATTTTATTCTTGTTGCATATGGTCCAAAAACAGTTGTTCTTAGAATAACACCTACTGCTTTTGAAAACGGAGCGGATGCCCGTGAAATAATTTCTCATATTAAGAATTCCATGCCTGATTTTATAATAAGCGGAGGAGGACACTCCAAAGCTTCAGCAATAAGAATAAAAGAAGGTTTCGAGACTTCGATATTTCCTGAATTAGAATCCTTTCTTTCACTAAAGTAATTTCTTACCTTTCCATTCAACATCCTGAATTTTCTTTTCGTAATTGATCTCTCTTGCAAGAACGAATAAAAAATCAGATAATCTATTTAAATAAACTAAAATTTCATTCCTAACTTTCTCTCTTTTTGATACCTTGACCACTTTCCTTTCACATCTTCTGCATACTGTTCTTGCAAAATGAACCAATGATGCAGATGTTTCTCCACCAGGAATTATAAAATGATTTAGTTTTGGTATTTTATTTTCAATAACATCTATTTGTTTTTCAATTTCATCTATTTCATAATATTCTATTCCTTTGAATTCCCTTTTCCCTCCTGCAATTTCTACTCCAATTGTAAAAAGATTTTTTTGAATTCGTTCTATTTCTTTTTGAACGTTTTCATTTGTAATTTTTGATTTTACTAATCCTAAAAGAGAATTAAGTTCGTCTATTGTTCCATATGCTTCAACAACATCATCATCCTTATCGATTTCTTTTCCGTCCGCAAGACCTGTTTTACCAAAATCTCCTTTTTTTGTATAAATCGCCATATGAAAATAAGTAGAACAAAGGATATAAACTTTTACCAAAGCGTCTTAGAAACTAAATCTAGGGAACAAGTTCCCTATCCATCAAGTTTCTTCAAAGCTAAAGGAGGCTATCAATCGTTAGAAGAGAAGCTGGTTTTGGGTCACCAATAGAACGGCGACCCGTTCTATGGTCCACAGAACGTAAAGACGTTCTGTCGGACATAGCCTCCCTATTGACCTGCGGTCAATGGGCACCATAAACTTCGTTTATGGTTGTTTAACATTAGTATATACTTAGAAACTAAAAGGCTATGAATGATGGGGAGCATAGTCTGCCTTCTGTTTAACCCATTCGTTAGCTCTGATGTGGAGCTAACTCATGTGTGGTTAGGCAACATTCTACTACGCGTCCTTAAAGGACTTGCATACCAAAAACAATCCGGAAGCCGTTTCAACCTTTTGCAAGGTATCGTTTCTGTTCAACCGAATCCACCCTTAAGGTGTTGTCTCCGTCTACACTAATGTGTGGTATGGGCAGAACTTCCTCAGGAGTACCCCGTGAGTTGCCTGCGCCCCATCAATATATTTACTCATCGAAAGTTTAAATTCCTTTGTTTTTTGTGTTAGTAAAGCTTAAAAAATGTTCAATATTACTACTTAGTATGTGTTCTTCTAAATCTAATACTTTTTCAATAGGATTTGTTAATCATATTTTTTCTTTAGCTTCATCAGATACTCCTGATTCTACAGCTGCCTTGTTAGAAATTGCTGCAAGAGGACCAAATGAATTTAATTTTGTTACAAATGCAGTTTTACATTGGGAAAATTTTCTTCCTGAAAGAGATCATGAAATGATTTTGAATACTCTTGAAAAATTAAATGATCATTTTCTCTCATTACCACGTTCAGGAAATGGTTCTTCTATATCTTATGCAAATATTCTCGCTCATGCTGTTTACAGAATGCATCTTTCTGCAAAATTTGATGGCGACCATTTTTCAAAAGCAAAAGAAACCAGGGCAATGTATATGCGTTCATTTTTACTTGAACTTTGCAAAAATGGTCATCTTGTACCAGTACTAACTATTTGTTTTGAGGATCTTAATAGGTTAGGCATAGGTTCAGAGAAAAGTTCAAGAATAGAACACTTAGTATATACTTTATATCAAAGAACACCAAAAGTGGTACTTCAAAACTTGCTTGATTTTGTTTCAAGAGGAGAACAAAGACTAGATTCTTTTCTTCCAATATTTGAAACTCTCATATCTTTATCACTTAATGAATTTATTTTTAATCTATGTAATGCTTGTTCTAGTTCTCGAACACCTGCTGAAACCACAGATACAGCTGTTGAAATTCTTAAAAAAATTGCAAAGAGAGGACAATTTTCACATCAAAAAATAATGGAAGCTATGTATAGAACTGGATTTAGAGGGGAACATCCTCAAAGGATTTTTTCAGAGCTTCTCGATTCTTCTTCAGGTTTTTCATTTTCTTCAAACCTTTTCAGAAGACGCAAACCAAAATCTATTAGTTTGAAAAAACCAAATAGGTCGACACCCTATAAAAGAGAACACGCTTCGAGGGTAAGAGCGTTATACTAATTATTTACTAATCACTTATATTTGCCGGTTATGGAAAGATATTTATACTTTAAGAGGTGTAATTAGTCTATGGCATACGCAGATCCATTACAAAAACAAGAACAATTTTCAAAATTGGCTCATTTAACTCCTGTACCACAAGTTCGTCATGAATTAGACAATAGTCGCATGCAAATTGCATC
>JAQTSF010000030.1 GCA_028711485.1 Candidatus Iainarchaeum sp. | reverse complement strand
AACAACTGCACTCTCAATGGCTTTTGCAAGAGGAATTGCAGGGATTCTGGGAATTCCACTCTATAAATATATAAATAAAATAAGTGGTGGGAAATTAAATCTTCCAAAACCAATGCTGAATATTATAAATGGTGGAAAACATGCAGGTGGAAAGCTTGCGATACAAGAATTTATGATAATTCCTGAAATGAAGACTTTCAAAGAGAAGATGGTTGCCTCAAGTGAGGTATATCATGTTCTTGGGAAGATTCTTGTAAAAAAGTATGGTGATAGTGCAAAGAATATCGGAGATGAAGGAGGCTATGCTCCAAAAATAGAGGATGCTGAAGAGGCATTTGAAGCAATAGAAGAAGCAATAGATGAAACAGGATACGCGGGAAAGATAAAGTTTGCAATAGATTCTGCGGCTTCCTCTTTTTATGATGAGAAAAAAGAGGAATATGCTATAACGGGAAGAAGTAAAACATTGAAAAGACAAAAAGCAAACAAAATTGAGCTCCTTGAGTATTATCTTGAACTAATAAAAAAATATCCGATTGCAAGTATAGAGGATCCTTTTTATGAAGAGGATTTTGAAGGTTTTGCTGAACTTACTAAAAAAGTAGGGAATAAATGTCTTATAGTAGGAGATGATCTACTGGTTACAAATCCAAAAAGAATAACTTCTGCAATAGATAAAAAATCCTGTACTGCACTCTTGTTAAAAATAAATCAGATAGGAACAGTAAGCGAAGCAATCGAATCATGGAAAATGTGCAAAAAACAAGGATGGAAAACTGTAGTTAGCCATCGTTCAGGTGAAACAGAAGATACTTTTATTGCTGATTTTGCAGTTGGAATCGGATCAGAATACATAAAAACAGGTGCTCCTGCAAGAGGGGAACGAACCGCAAAGTATAATCAGCTTTTAAGGATAGAGGAAGAACTCACTCATAAGATTTAAATAGATAATTAGTTATAAGAGGAATGGATTGTTTATGCTAGAGAGAAAAAAAGCAGGTGCAATAGACGCTAGAACATATTATCAGCAAGGAAATAATTACTATGAAAAAGGCGACTACGAGAAAGCAATAGAAAATTATAATATGGCGATATTGCTCAGCCCTGTATTTTCAGAAGCTTATTTTAACAGAGCATTAAGCTATTATCAGCTTAAGAATTTTGAAAAATCAATAAGTGATTATAGCAAAGCAGCAGAACTTGACCCAAAAAATCCGATCATATATAATAACAGGGGAGATGCTTATTATAGAAAACAGGATTACCACACTGCAGTAAAAGATTATGATAAAGCAATAACACTCAATCCAGAATATCTTAAAGCATTCTATAACCGTGGGCTCTCTTATGCCTCGCTTGAGGATTATGACAAAGCAGTAGAAGATTTTACAAAAGTTGTGGAATTAAAAAGTGATTTTGCAGAGGCTTATCATTTGAGAGGACTTGCATTTGAATATAATGGAAATCTAGAAAAAGCAGTTAAAGATTACGAGGACGCTATAAAATTAAATCCAGAGTTGGAAGATGCAAAAAACCACCTTGAGGCAGCAAAAACAAAATTAGATCAAAGTAGTAGCGGTAGTGGTGGCGCAGGTGGAGAAGGAAAATCAGACATAAAAATGCTTGAAAAACCTAAAATGAATTTCAATGATGTTGCTGGAATGGAAAAAATGAAAGAGGAAATAAGAGATTCTATAGTTTATCCTATGATGAATCCAGAACTCGCAAGGAAATATGGAAAATTAGGGGGGGGAGGATTAATGATGTATGGTCCTCCAGGATGCGGAAAAACATTTATAGTTAAATCTGCGGCAGGTGAATGCGCTGCTGGATTTGTAAATGCAAAATTATCAGATCTATTAGACATGTATGTAGGAAACACTGAGAAAAATATACATAAAGTATTTGAACTTGCTAGAAAGAATACTCCATGCATCCTTTTCTTTGATGAAGTTGATGCAATTGGAGGAAGAAGAGACCAGCAGCAGGGCCAGCAGTACATGAAAATGGCTGTAAATCAAATGCTCTATGAAATGGATGGAGTGGAAGCGCATAATGAAAATGTTTTATGTGTTGCTGCAACAAACGCACCATGGGATGTTGATCCTGCACTGAGAAGAAGTGGAAGATTCAGCAAAACAATATATATACCTGCTCCAGATCATTCTTCTAGAATGGCAATATTGAAGCTGCACAGCAAAAAAAGACCGATAGTTAGAGGAATACCCTTCTGGAGATTAGCGCTTGCAACAACAGGTTATGCTTCTGCAGATCTTAAAGCAGTTGTTGAAGAAGCTGCCTCTTATCCTTGGAAAGAAGCATTTAAGGCAATAGAAGAGAAAAAGGCAAGATATGTACAACAAGGACTTTCAGAAAAGGAAGCAAGAGAAAAAGCAACAAAAGAGGTAGTTCAAAGAGATATAAATTCTAAAGATTTTATAAGAGCAGTTAAAAAAGTCAAATCAACACTTCCTCCTTGGTATGAACAAGCACAGAAACAGATAGGACAGCAAAAAGAGACAACAATTATAGATGGTAAAAAACATGAGAAAGTCACTGACAGTAAGATGGGTCCGGGAGAAAAACATATGTTCAAAGCACTTTTAGATGTAATAAATAATGGAAATAAATTCTATTGGAAATGGTATAATTCTGCAATGAGAAGCGTGGGTGTGTATTTGCCTATCCCATTTTAGATTAATGTAGTGCTACCATGAAATTTCTTGCGAATGTTACATTAAGCATATTTTTTAATTATTCTAGTTATATCCAATTTTGATGATAATTGAAAATGTAAAAGTATTCCTAAATGGGAAAGTTGAAGAAAAGAATCTAGTTATTGAAAATGGAGAAATAAAAGAAATAATTAATGGCTCTAAAAGAGGAGAAGAAAAAATAGATGGTAAAAATCTTCTTGTCCTTCCAGGACTTATAGACCCGCATGTTCACTTAAGGGAGCCTGGTGCAACGCATAAAGAAGATTTTTATACAGGAACACGGGCAGCTGTTGCCGGAGGATTCACAACCGTATTAGATATGCCAAACAATCCAAAACCTACGATTACTTTAGAAAGATTAAAAGAAAAAATAGACCTTGCTTCAAAAAAAGCAATTTGCGATGTAGGCTTCCATTTTGGAGCAACCTCAGATAATTTCAAAGAAATAAGGAAAGCAAAACCAAACTCTCTTAAAATAATAATGGGCCAGACAACAGGCAATCTTCTAATAACTGATGAAAAAACAATTGAAAAACATTTTATTAATTTTGACAAGGAAAAACCAATTGTAATACATGCAGAAGACCAGGAATATTGTGAAAAAAATAAGCACGACGGACCTGAAGCTGCGTGGCTTGCGGTGGAAAAAGTTTCCTTGCTTGCAGAAAAGATAGATAGAAGGATACATATTGCACATACTAGCACAGTAAAAGAAATTGAAATTGCAAAAAAATGGAAAAAATGTACAGTGGAAAGCGCTCCGCATTACTTATTTTTATCCAAAAAGGATTATGATAAATTAGGATTCAGAAAATCTGTAAAACCCTGTCTAAGAGAAGAAAAGTATAGGGCTAAATTTTGGAAAAATATAGATAAATTGGATTGTATTGGAAGCGACCATGCGCCACATACATTAGAGGAAAAAGAAGGAGGAGCATATGGTTTTCCTGAATTGGAAACTTCATTTCATCTCTTTATTGACCAATATTCAAAAGGAAATGTTTCCCTGAAGTGGATAACTGAAAAGATGTCTTCTTCTCCTGCAAAAATATTTAATATTCATAAAAAAGGAGAAATAAAAAAAGGTTATTTTGCAGATTTGATATTTGTGGATCTAAAAAAGGAATGGGTTCTGAAGGAAGAGGAGTTAGAAACAAAATGCAAATGGAGCCCTTATAATGGATGGAAATTTAAAGGAAAAGTTTTTGGGGTTATGAATAAGGGAAAAATGAAATATTGGGAATATGAATTTTTAGTTGACTAGAGTAACATTAACCTGATCTTCGATTGAAGTTATATTAAACCTATAATGAGACCCTCCTTTTAAACTTGAAAAAGTAGGATCAGTATTTATAGAAAACCAGGTAAATCCTACTATTGAAGAAAGTCCTGAGGTTTTTTCAAGAGTGAGAAGAATTTCTCCACCTTTATCATAACCTTTGAATGTTATTTCAGAATTTGCAGGTAAATAAATATCCATAATAACTGAGGATTCACTACCCATCCTTCCAACGGAATTAATAGTATTTACTAATCTTGAAACTGCAACATTAGCCTGTATGTTTGAAAGATCCTCATTAAGTTCTAAGATTTGGAAATAGGAGATAAGCAACAGTGGTATGAAAAAAATTAATATGAAACCAATGATAATCATAAGTTCTATACTTATTTGTCCTTTTTTCATATCATATCCTCCTTGCATTTTTTCTGTTGAAATATCTTGTTGAATTTTTTGATTTTTTCCTTGAAAGAAGGTTTTTCAATTCCTTTAGCAAACCTTCTACAAGATAAGGAATTTCATGAGATTCATAGGATATAGAAATGGGATTCTTTTCAAGATCTAATTTCGCTCTTGCTTCGAAAACAGATTTCTTTCTTTTTATATGTATATAAAATCCATTCACAATAAAATTCTTAGAATATTTTTTTAATTGGCTTTCAATCTTTTTGAATATTAAATTTAAGTGCTGTTTGTCTTCTTCCCTGTTTAAACCGCTTATTTGTATGTTAAATTGGGGTTTTGAAATTTTAGAGAGCTCTTTGAAAACATCAGTTGAAGAAAGTACACCCTTTGGAGTTCCATTTTCGGTTACAAGAAGATCGGAGACATTTTTTGAGATCATTAATGAAATCGCACTTTGAAGAGGAATGTTTTTCTCCACAGAAAAAATTCTTTCCCGTAACATTTCTGAAATGGGTTTTTCATCAGGATTTTTAATTTCAGAAATAATTGGAGCTCTCTCCCTCTTTCTTGGTTTCATAATTATTGTCGAGAAGTCAAATGTACTGATTATTCCTCGTGGTTTTCCATTGTACATTACTAGAAGCTTGTGTACATTTTTATTTTTCATTTCCTGTCTTGCTTTGCCAACACTTGTGGAATAATCAATTGAATAAACAGGAGATTTCATTAAGTCAGAAACATAAGACTGCGGAAGTACTCCCGAATTCATGATATCTTTCATGAGTTCAACTTTAGTCACCATTCCTAGAATATTATCTTTATTATCCACAACTGGAAGAGCTTTGTATTTTCCTGAAAGAAAAGAATTTATAGTATCTTTTAATTCGGAATTTGGTTTTATCACGGGAGTTCTTACAGCTCTGTTTCCGCATTTCACAGATGAAGAATCTGAAATATTTGGAGAAAGTATACGATCATCTATAAGTCCAATGTATTCGCGATTTTTTACTATAAATACCGCAGTACCTGTATCCATAAGGATTGAGAGTGCTTTGGATAGTGGTTCTTCAAAATCCAGAATATTAGCTTTTGTCATATTATTCATAAGCAATATTTAAACCAAAACATATATAAAAATAAATAGTGATAGTTTAATAGTATATTGGCGATCAGAATGTCGATTCAGTTGGAGCAGATGGTTCAGAGTCCTACTTGGAAACAGGTTCTGTTAGAACTTATAATAACTGAAAAGATAGACCCATGGAACGTAGATATAGTAAAAATAGCCGAAGGTTTTCTTAATAAAATAAAAGAAATGAAAACTCTTGAACTTTTTATACCTGCAAATATGATACTAGCAAGCGCGATACTGCTTAGGTATAAAAGCCAGGTAATAGACTTAAATGAGCAACCACAGGTGTTCTATGACGAAGGAACAGAAGAAACAATAGAAAAACCTGTGATAGCTGAATTAACGCCTATTGCAAGAATACCCCCTAAGAGACAGATAACCTTTACTGATTTAGTAGAAGAACTTGACAAACTGATGGAATATGAAGAAAAAAGGGGAAAAATAGAAAAGGAAAGAGTTGAAACTGTATTAAACTTAAAAATAGAAGGAATAGATATTGAAAAACAAATGAATGAAGTATACAATATGATATTGGATAATATGAATGGCGGAGAATACGTATTATTCTCAAACTTAATTTCTGAAAAGAAGAATAAAAGAGAGATTGTCCACGTTCTTTTATCTGTTTTACACCTTACTCAGGAAAGTAAAATAGAGATACAACAAAAGAAATTATTTGAAGATATAGAAATAGTCCCAATAAGGGAAAAAAATTAAAGAAATTATTTTTTAACTGTTGGTTTTGATTTTACAATCTTAACATGTTTAGGAGTTAAGATAACAAGATCTGAGGAAAGTAGTGCAATGTCTCCGTCGATTTTATCAGAATATTCTTTCATTCTTGCAATAATTTTTTTAAGTCTGTTTGGTTGTTTTGATAATGGAGAAACATTCAAAATAATTACATTTTTTGATGTAAGTTCTTTTGCAATAAGTTCTACATCTCCTTCGTTCCTAACATCGATTTTCTTTACATAAAAATCTGCTGGAGGATTAATTACATCTCCTTCGCCTTCAATTACATCTTCTAAATTAAGATCGCTTTTCTCTTCGCCGCCACCTAAAATATTATCGAAAAATCCCATCTAAGTCACCTTTGTTTGTGTGTATATATTGTGTATTCTTTTTAAATATATAAGGTTATCTCAGGATTCTTAGAACACCGCTCGTTCGACTTTGTCGGACGGACAAAGAACGCAGTTCTTTGGATTTTGCCATAAGTAGGTACTGATTCAAAAAACGTGTATGTATTCTTTTTAAATATATAATGTTATCTCAGAGCTTTTTGCAATATCCTAATGAACAATATATTATAGGAATAAGATTCTTCCATGTTGCTATAAAAAACGAAAGTCGAAAATGTTTAGGCTCCCCAATTTGCTGAATTATATCAAACCGTTGCCTCTAGCATCAGCTCGGCTCTGGATCTCACAAGCACAGAATAAAGCACTTAGGGCTGCTTCTTTCGACCTGACCCGTTTCATACACTATCCTACCCTGCAAGGCAGAACGTCAACACCTACGTTAAAGGGCGTTTTAACATAATGCAACGCCTTGGGTATTCGGTCCGTCTAAAGGGGATTTACGGTGCTGGGACCCCTAGCCCCAACCTAGCCCATAAAATTAGTGAGTAGTAAGATTTAAAAGGATGGAGAAAGGAAAATAGTTTCTATGTTAGCTAAAAATTTTGGATTTACAGATAAAGAAATAAAAATTATAAAAAAACTCAGCACTCCTTTAAAAATTCAAGATTTTCTTGATAAAAAAATTAAATATAATCGTGAAGAAGAATTGTGTTTTTCACCAAGATTGGTTTTGAAATATAAAAAGGCATATTGCATTGAAGGTGCTTTATTTGCTGCAGCTGCATTGCGCTTCCATGGACATAAACCCCTATTGCTTGACCTTAGGGCTGTTGATGATGACGATCATGTGATTGCTGTTTTTAAAATAAAAAATCGCTGGGGTGCAATAGGGCAATCTGAATTTTATGGTTTAAAATATCGTGAACCGGTATATTTGAATATCCGTGAATTAGCGATGTCCTATTTTGAACAGTATTATGATTATGACGGTAAAAAAACCCTGCGAGAGTATTCCACACCTGTTGATCTTTCGATATTTGATTCGAAAAACTGGATGACTTCTGAAGAATCGCTTGAGTATATTGCAGATTATATTGATTCTGTAAATGTAAAGCATTATAAAATTCTTCCAAAAGGAATAAGGAATTTTAGAAGAGTGGAAAAAAGAATAATTAATTGCGAATTATCTAAAAAATCAATAAGAAAATAGTACTCTAAGAATACCTTACTCTTTTTGATATATTATTTAATCTGGATTTTATTTTTTCACGATCCTTGGAATTTGAAAGATAACTTTCCAAAAATATATTTTTTAATTTATCATCGTGCAAAGATAGAAGCATTGTAAATACATCCACTGCCTTGTGCTCTATTTTATTTGAAAAGTACCCAAGTCCAAAATCAATTACAAATAATCTATTATCAGAAAACATAAGATTTGCAAACGTATAATCCCCATGAATTATATTTAATGAATGTAATTGTTCTAATATTTTACCCGCTTCTTTCACATTTTTTTCATTTGCCTCTGCATTTTGACCTTTTATTATACTCATCGTTATTGTAAATTCAGAAACTTCAAGAAGTCTGGGGCAAGGAATACCTGATTTTGATGCCTTTTCGAGAATTTTTGCCTCTCTTTTTGTACGGGATTTTCTAAGCATATTATCTAATTTTTTTTCCCT
>JAQTSF010000029.1 GCA_028711485.1 Candidatus Iainarchaeum sp. | reverse complement strand
GAGAGCATTTCTCCGTTATCATCAACAATAACTGCACGATCAGCATCACCATCATGTCCTATTCCAAAATCTGCTTTTTCTTCAATAACCTTTTTTGAAAGAGAACTCAGATTTGCTTTATTTGGCTCAGAAGGTCTTGAAAATCCCTTAATGGAATTATTAATATGAATCACTTTGCATCCTAGATTTTCCAAAACATAAGGTGTGATAAGTGCTGCAGGACTATTTGAATCCACAACTATTTTTGGGTTTACTTTTTTTATTTCACTTTGATCAATTAATGAAAGAATGAGGGATTTGTGATCTTCTATTGCATTTTGATAATTTTTAAGCTTACCAACTTTATTCCACTCAGAATAATTTAGTTTGTTTTTGTTATATTTTTCTGTAATTTCTTGCTCTTTTTTTCTACTTATCTCACGCCCCTCTGAGAAAAGTTTCAATCCATTGTATTCTTCCGGATTGTGAGAAGCAGTTATCATTATCCCATTACATAAAAGTTTTTTTGTTGCAAGAGCAAGTGTCGGTGTTGGAACAATGCCTATATCAATCGCATTTTTACCAGAAGAGAGTATTCCAGAAAGTAGTGCACATGAAAGAGATTCTCCCGTTGCTCTTACATCTCTTCCGATAATTACATCTTTATCTGAGAAAAGATTCCCTATTCTGAGAGCAAGAAGTTCATGAACTTCTTTTCCATAAACCCCTCTTATACCTGAAGTACCAAACATTAAAAACACAAATAAAATAAGTAATAAGAAAAATTTAATAAAGAACAAGAAAGATTTAAAAACTTAATTATACATTTTAATACACAGATTAAATGACTGTTAGAAGAATTACTAGAAAAGATATTATGATGAAAGCGAAGGTAGAGTTAAATAGGTCTAGAGAATATAGAAGATTAAGACCTTTATTTGAACAATTAGAAGGAATTTGTTCTGATTTGAGAAGTAATGGTGTTAAAGTTATAAGAGAATTATCTCTATATGAAGGTGAAAGAGTAAGAGTAAAATCTGGTTCTGAGCAAGTAAGTGTTGGGGATTTAGCAAAATGTTTGATTTCAATTAAAGGAGATATTCCGGTTGATATGGAATTTGAAGATGAAAGAATGAATGAGGTCTATGATATAATACGAAGAGTAAAAATAGCAATCAGCATACCTGAAGGTAGCACCATTCCACAAATAGTACAAATGTACAGAGAAGCGGTAAAAGATGTTATCTTAGAACTTGAAAGTGGATTTGTTGATGCTGGAATTGCTGATGGAATTGGATTTGCAATTAGAGGAAGTTATCAGGATATGAGATTGGAAATCGCTAGAAGAATGGCCTTAGAATTTAGAACAATAAGATTATTTGTTATGCTAAATTTGGTTTTTGAAGTTTCCAGAGTAACAGAGGTACAAGATTTAGAATTTTTTTCTTTTGAAGCACCAAAAGATTATGGGGAATGGTGTAAAAAAATAGAAAGACTTGAGAGAAAAATTGAAAAATTAGAATCAAAAGGAAGAAAATCCAGAAATGAACAGAGAACTCTTTCCATAGCAAAAAGAGAAAGATTGGAATTACTTTGTCCAATTGCAATAGGAGAATTAAGAGCTTTGGTTAATGCAGAACCACAAAAAAGAAGTATAAAAGTAACTGGGAGTATGAGTTGGGTAGAAGAAAAAACTACAGAAATAATAAGAACGGAATATGAAGATAAAGAAATACTGAAGCGAGATTTTCCAAATTTATATAGAATGATGATAAAAGAAGATATTGAAAGAAGAGAAGCTTCTAAAAAAATTAGAAAAACATGCAGAGAACTTGATCAATTGGGAGTGCCAAAAGAGTATTATGTTCCGAAAATAAATGAAGGAATTGTTGATAGTTTAAGAATATTGGAAATGTATTTAGAAACAATACAAGTAAAAAGTGGAGAAACTGAAGAGAGACAGATAGTAGTGGTTAGAGAAGTTAGAAATATTGAACCTGAAACAAGAGCTCTTGAATCAAAAAAATCAATAGTGAACGGTACTAAAAAATCAAAAAATGAGGATGCAAGAAGGATTTTAAGAGAAATGGTATTTGGAAGATTTGGAAAAAGATTCCGGGAAATTGAAGATAGTCAAAGAGCCTTGATTGAAAGAAATATTGAATCAATATTTTCATTTATTAATGAATATATTTCCTATTTATCCAAAGAAAGAGGAGAAAGGGGTTCTTTCGGTAATGAAGGAAGAGTCAATGGAACTGAATTTAGAGAAAGAACAATAGCAGACGGAAAGGATAGTGAAGACTGGAGGGTTTTTGTTCTTAATTCAGGATCATCAAGGATAGGAATATGTGTAAGACCTGAAACTGGAGAAATAGCATTGTATATAGCTGAAGTAAATCATGAAGAATATACCAAAAAATTGTATAGATTTAATACTAATGATTTAAGAAAAAGAGTAAGAATACGAGTAAGGGAGGAAAGAGTAACAAGTTCTATAGTGGTTGACTAAAAAAAATTTTTGGCAAAATAGGCAATTAAATTTGCATTAATCATTTTTGAAGGCCGGTCCATATCGCCATTTTTTGAAAGATAGGTATCTATTTTTGAAGAATTTAAAAAAATCCCTAAATTTTTTAGATCAGAATCACTTCTTCCTTCTAAAAAAGACTGTATCAGTGAATGTACTGATAGATCGAAACCAAATTCTTTTCTCCATTCTCGTTCATAATTTATAGGATTATCTGCATTTCTACCTGCAATTGAAGCACAGTTCCCACCAAAAACAATTCCGCCTCCAGTAGTGGCTTTTGTTTGACCTGCAGCATCACCCACCAATAAAATGTTACGTCTATTGTAAACTAAACCGGTCTTTTCTCTTGTGGTAATAGGAATTATAGAAAATGTTGTTTTTTTTGAATGGGATTTAAATTTTTTGATAATATGATTCAAACCTTTTTTTGGATTTTGAGGAAGTACTGAACCGCATCCTATTTCAGAATAATCCTCATTTATAGGTATTAGCCACCCAAAAAAACCAGGGAACAATGAATTGGAGTAAAATAACATAACTTTTCTGTGATCTTCAGGAGTATATCTTATTTTTGCCTGTGCAGTACAAACGAATTTTTTTATTTTTGGAAAATTGAAAAAATCAGCAGTGGATGACAACGGCCCATCTGCACCGATAATGTTACATGAATAAAATTTATTTTTTATTTTTTCATTATAATTTATTTTAGCTCCCTCGTCTATTGCATTTTCAACAAGCTGGTAATCAAAAAGTTTTCTATTTATTTTAAAGGCGATGTTTGTTTTTTTTTCTACAACAAACTGCACTCCACAAAAATCAATTATTGCGCCATTAAATGAATTTTCAACAAGTTTTTTGTAATTTATATATTTGGATAGAGAATCCAGTCCTGATTTTGAAATAAGACCAGAACAACTAATCTGGCTTCCGGACTCTGGGTTTTTTTCAGAAATAGTAACATCAAACCCTGAGTTTAATGCACTGATTGCAGATATAGTACCTGCAGGTCCTGCACCAATTATATGTATTTTCATATTTTATCCCTTTCTAAAAAAAGCAAACAATATGAGTGGAATAATAAAAAGTGGGGGCAGACAATTTAATTCGGGAAAATCACTTGTAAAATGATCGGTTTCTGGTTGAGCAGAGTATTTTATTTGACCCTCGCTTTCAACTTCCATAATATTTAGTATAAATGGAATAGAATATATTTTTGAATAGCTAATATCAATCTCTTTATCTGGGGTTATATAATAATTGATAGTGGTTTTTTCACCTGGTGCTAGTAATATTATCTTATTAAAAAGTTCTCCCCATCCATCAGAAACGCGAATATTCACAGGAACAAAAATAAATTCTTCAGAAGGATTTGAAATATTTAGCTCCATTTTTCCATTTGAAAGGTATATTTCATGTTTTATAGGTAAAGGATTTTTATGCACATAATATTCTGTAATTTCCGAATCAGAGTAAAAAGTATGAATCCCCCCAAAACTCGAAATAGAATCTTTTGAGGAAAGGGAATTGTTACCAACATGAACCTTAATATGATCTGAGGAAAGAATACCTATTTGATTATATGTTGGATCTACAGAAATCCATTCTTCCCCAATCTTAACCTGCGCCCATGCGTGAGGTTGCCAAAACAAAGAATCAGAAAAACCTGAAACCTGCCTGTTTTCTATACCTAAATAAGAAATTAATTCTTGAAAAAGTGCAGTGTATGCACTACAAACCCCTTTTTTCTTATCGAATACTTCTTGAGGGGAAGTGATATTGGAATAATCTAAATCATACTCGATATAGCCATTTATCCATTCTGATAATAGAATTATGGTTTTAGCAATTGAGGAAGAATCAGAAAGAGTGTGGGCCTGTATTTCCATTTCATTTTTAGGTTCAGGTATAGAATCTAGAGGATAATCTTTCGAAAGAAAAGGATGATAAAGTATTTCTATTTTTGCAGTTGCAGTTATTTGCTTGTTTTTTGAATCCATTGCTCCTTTTGAATAAAAAAGAATATTCTCTCCTTCAGAAATTAATTCCCCTTCAGATAAATTAAATGAAAGTATTTTTTGCTGACTATTATTAACCAAAAAGGTTCCGTTAAGAATATATTCTGCACCTAATTCTCCGGTAAGATACCAGGATTTTTCATAAATATACCTTACGGTTTCGTATGAATAAGAATTCGCAAATAGTAGTACGACAAAGATAAGAGATAAATAAGTTTTCATTTTTTTTCTCCTCGTAGTTTATCCATGTGTTTTATTCTTTTATCAATCAGATTTTCGGTTCCAATATCTTTTCTATGCCATAAAGGACCGGAAATGCAATTCATAGAATTTTCTACTTTAATTTCAGCATCTTTCAAAAGTTTTGAAGAAGAAATTAAAGCAAATGCTCTGGAGGAGGTTGTAAATATTTGATTATCTTTTTCATAAACAGAAGCATAGTACATGTTTGTACCTTTTGAGCTTAGACAAGGCAAATTTATTGAAACTGGAGAATCTTTTATAGGTTTAGAAGGATAACCGTTTGGAACTAGATATTTTACAACTGTGGAATTACTGCTGAAAACAGCATTTGGGAGTTTTCCTTCGGATATGCCAAGGAATATATCAGTAAGGGATGTTTGTAAAAGTGAGAGAACATTCATTGCTTCAGGATCTCCGAATCGAGCATTATACTCTATAATTTTTGGTCCGTCTTTTGTAAGCATAAACTGACCATATAAAACACCCTTAAAAGGAGATCTTTCTTTCTTAAGAGCATCGATTGTTTTTTTCATAATTATTTTAGCTTTCTCAAGATCAGACTCGTTCATAAAAGGAAGAATTTTTCCTGTTGAATAAGAACCCATACCTCCAGTATTTTCTCCTTCATCATTTTCAAAAGCCCTTTTATGATCCTGCACAGGAGGCATGAATACAAGGGAATTCCCATCTGAAAATGCTTGAAGAGTAAATTCTTCACCCTTAAGTTTTTCTTCAATGAGCAATTTTTTATCTTTTAAAAGAAGTTCTTTTACATAACTCATCCCTTCATTTACGTTGGTAAAATGATCTCCGCTGATTTTTACTCCTTTTCCACCAGTTAAACCAATTGGTTTTATAGCAACTGAATTATTGAATTCTTTTATTGCAGAAAGAGCTTCTTTTTCATTAGTTATCAATCGATATTCTGCAAGCCCTGGTATTAAATGGTCTTGCATAAGGCTTCTTGCAAATTCTTTATTGCACTCTATATCAGCCACATCTTTGCTTGGGGATGCAACAGGTATACCAAGTTCTTCAAGTGCATCGCTCATTCCAACTGCAAGAACAGGATCAGGACTCACGAATGCTAAATCAATGTTCTTACCACTTGCCCATGCTTTTACTTCTGAGGTGTTGGTTATATCACAGATATAATAATCTTCTGAAATTTTTGCTATTGCAGGATTTTTTTTAGACATTATAGATAGTACAGAAGAATCTTCTGAAAGTCTTTCAGTTATTATGTGCTCCCGTGCTCCATTTCCAATAATAAGAATTCTCATATTTATTACCTATTAAAAATAATATTTTCAACATAACTTAAAAAAGATTCTTTTTCTTTAAGTATGACAAATGATCTTTTATTGGAGAATGTTCTTGTTATTTCAAATGAATAAGTTTTGTTTTTTTCTGGCATAAAATCACTTTTTCTTTATGTAACCCTCTTTTATTAAAAGATTTAATCCTTCTTCAACACGGCTATGAGGAATTTTGTGTGTTTTTGAAAATTCCAGAACATCGATATGACCATCATGTATTTTTATCCAATTGAAAATTTCTTCTTTAAGAGATCTGTCACTTAATCCTTCTAAAATATCAAGTCTTTTTCTAAGTTCATTGTTCCTTCTTTCAGAATCGATTAAAAGACGGGCATTTTCTTCGCTTGAAGAAAGTAAATCATGGTATTTTTTCATAATTTGAGTGTTTTTATTTATAAGGTCGTCTATTCTTTGTGTAAAATTTATTCCTTCCTTATCTATGATTTTTTGAACATCCTGTATGATTAATGAAAAATTCTGAACTATGGAACTTATATTAAAATTGTAAAAATCATTCGAAATAGAAAGTATGTTCAAGAGTGTGGAAAAGGATTCTATTTTTCTGTTTCTCTTCTCTGAGTTTATAGGTATTGAATAAGAGAAAGAGATTTCATTTTCACTGAAAACAACTTTATAGTCCATTTCTGTTTTTCCCTCAAGGTTTTTTCCCAATGATTTTTCAATAATCAATTTCTTTTTTTCAAGAGAAATTTTGCTAAAACCAAGATCAGAAAATAGCGGAATTAAAGAAGATAGACTTTTCTTACGTTTTGAGGGAAGAGTGATTGTTTCGATTTCCATATTAATCATCCATAGTAATATCTACAACCCCTTTTTTTGCCCTTCTCATTTTTACAAGAGAAAAGAGGTGTATTATTTCCTTTTCCGGAACTCCTATAAGCCTCAGAAAGGATATAGTTGAAGATTTTGAAAACCCAAACTTTTCAAAAAGAGAAACGATTCTCTCTCCGCTGAGTTTTCCGTCATTTTTTTCAAATTCATTTTTAATTAAAGAAACCTGGCTGTCATCCAGACCATGCTCAAAAAGCATGCGGATTAATTGTTCTTTTTCTAATTCCATTTCCATATTACCATCACCTATAGAAAGAGTATATATAAACAAAGGTTCTTCACCATCGATTCTATCCAAAAGAAAGGTTGTACTTTTTGCCTGTCTTTCTGAGAAAATCATATTTATTGCACAGTTCCCTACTCCGAATTTGGAGATTTCAGAATCTATAAATTCTGAATAGCCTACAGAATTTTGGACGTATTTTCTGTATTCCTGAAGCACTAATCGAAGTATGAATAACGAACCAACATTGCTAAATATGGTTTTATGCATGTCAGTAGGATTTTGACTTGCGACAATTAGTGCAAAATTATATTTTCTTCCTTCACGCACAATATCTATAACATCGCTTTCTTCATTTGAAGCAATTTTCCATGCCTCGTCAAGAACTACAAAAAGATTTATTCCAACATTATCATCATAACTTTCCTGGCGCATTAATTCTTTTATATATTGGAGAATCGTAAGACCTGCCAAACTCCTTATTTCTTCTGAAGGAAGGTTGTGAAGATCTATTGAAACAAGCCCAGAAGAAGCAAGTTTTTTCATATTCCAATCAGAATACCCTGAAAAGAAATCCATTCCTTCCTGAACAAAACGTTTTAGTATTCTTGAGGATGTTTTTCTTTTTTTGGATTCCAGAAGAGAAATTACGTCTATGAGCTTTGGTTTTTTCATTTTTCTGAAAACATCCTCTATTGCCTGCTCTATTTCCTCTCTTTCCTGAGGAAATTTTTTAAGGTTTGCAAGAACATCAAATGCTGAAATGATTTGTCTTATTCTTATAGATTTAGAAGAATGAGAGATATCAAAAAGATTTAATTTTTCCTTGCTTAGATCAATAACTTTTCCACCCGCTTGTTTTACCCAGCTAGAATATTCACCAACCCAATCCAAAATTATTGCATTTGACCCCAAAACCAATGATGTTCTTGTTAGAAAACTCTTTACAAAATAACTTTTACCACTTCCAGTGATTCCGATTATTGCAATATGAGGATTTATTAATTTGGAATAATCCCAAAAAACCGGAACTCCGGCATATCTTGTCCTTCCGATATAAATTCCTTTTGAAGGAGAGGAAAGCAGAAGCTCTTTTCTTGGTTCTGGAGGATGAATTAGCAACATACGGGAGGCGAGTGCACTTGAAAGCATTCTTGAAATTTTCATAAAACCACTAAAACACTGAATCTTTTAATTCATCATCTGAAGCAGGATAAAACTTCTCCCATTCAAAACATTTGAGCATATCTAGATCATAAAGTTCGGAAACTTCACATCCTAGCGTACTTGAGAGTATGGTTGCTGCTTCTTTTGACTGTCTTTTCATCTTTAAAATTGCCTCATCTTTTGTAATTCCAAAAGCTGTGGTCATTGCATATGCAA
>JAQTSF010000028.1 GCA_028711485.1 Candidatus Iainarchaeum sp. | reverse complement strand
TCAATAATTCTATTCCTAGTTAGTAGTATAAATCCTTTTTTTATTTTTTATTTTTTAAAAAATTATTCCTCAATTTTATTAAATAAATATACACTCAAAAATAGAGTTATTATTAAGAAAAGAGTTAGTATACCAAGACTTAATTCAATAGGTATAACTGAGTATCCTACTAAAAAGAATCTTAATGATTCTACTCCATAAGTTAATGGATTTAGATACGATATACTTCGAATTATCTCCGGAGCAGAATCCAAAGGGAATAATGCTCCTGATAAGAAGAACATAGGCATTATTAAGAAATTCATTATTAATTGAAATCCGTGCATATCCTCCATAGCAGATGCGAATGCTGTTCCTAAAGAAACAAAGGCTAATGAAATCAGAAACATCAGAGCTATTACACTAGGAAGGACAACTGGTTCTATATTTACCCCTAAAAGCATGGCAACAAAGAGCATTAAGATGCCCTGAAATACTGCCGTAGTAGCTCCCCCTAAAGCTTTACCTAATACAATACTCAGTCTGGACACTGGTGCAATCAAGGTTTCTTTTAAGAATCCAAACTGCCTGTCCATTATCACTATTATTCCGGAAAATAGTGATCCAGACAACAAAACCATTCCTAAAATTCCAGGGACAATAAATCCCATATATCCACTTTGTAAATTAGGAAGATCTACTACATTATTTAATCCATTTCCAACAATTGCAAGGAAAAAAAATGGCATTCCCAAACTTCCAATTACTCTGCTTTTGGATCTAAAGAATCTTATCAATTCTCTTTTCCATATAAAATAAATTGCAGCCAATTCTTGATTCATCTTCCCTTACCCCATGCTTTCCTTCTTATCCTTATCAAATCCTTTACTGATCCATTTTCTTCTCGTATATCCTTTCCAGTATAATGAAAAAACACATCATCCAATGTTGGCTTATGTAAATTTACTGATTCTATTTCCCAATTATTATTTTTTGCAATTTCTATTATTTTTGGTATTCTCCTCTCACCCATTTCTACCCTTATCTTTAATTCATCATTATATTCTTCCATACCTTTTATCCATTTTAATTGAGCATTTTCAATTTTTTCTCTTAATTTTTTGGGTTCTGCGATTTTAATAGATATCACATCCCCGCCAATTGAATTTTTTAAATTTTCATTATTATCTAAAATAATTATATTTCCATGATCAATTATTGCAATTCTATCACATAAAGAATCTGCTTCATCCATATAATGAGTTGTAAGTATTATTGTTGTGTTGTTCTCTTTTTTTAATTTTCTAATATAGTCCCAAATACGTTTTCTTGTTTGTGGATCCAAGCCCAAAGTTGGCTCATCTAAAAATAATATTTTTGGTCTGTGTATCAGTCCTCTTGCAATTTCTAACCTTCTTCTCATCCCTCCTGAGTATGTTTTTACAAGGTCAGTTAATCTTTCATCTAATTCTACAACATGAATAACCTCTTTTATTCTTTTTTCTCGTTCCTTTTTCGTAATCCCGTATAATGCAGCATGCATTTCTAAATTTTCAAAAGCAGTTAACTCTTCATCAAGTGAAGGGTCCTGAAATACAATTCCTATGCTTTTTCTAACATCATCAGGATTTTTTCTAATATCAAAGCCATCAACCACTGCTTCTCCAGAACTAGGTTTTTTCATTGTTATTAACATCGAAATTAATGTTGTTTTTCCGGCTCCATTAGGACCCAATATTCCAAATATTTCTCCCTTATTTACTTTAATTGAAACATTATTTACTGCAATCAGAGAATTAAATTTTTTAGTTAATGCTTTTGTTTCAATTATACAATTATTCATTTTTACACCTTTATTTTTTGAAAAATATTTCAATAACATCCCGGTTTTTTAACAAATATTCTTTTCCTACGGGCTGTTTTGTTTTAACATTAACTGCTTTTATGAATCCTTTGCCCATATCCGTATGCAAAGTGAATGCAAAGTCCAGTGCAGTTGAATTTGGAGGCATAAGAAAAACATCTGGAAGAACATTTCCCTTGGAATCACTTAATTTATTTACTCCTCCTGGGAAAATAGCGATATAATGTAAAAATTCAAAAACTGCGGAGTTTAACAATTTCTGTACTCCTGTTCCGGAATATGTTTTTATAACTTCTTCAAGAATTTCCATTGCTTTTTTTTGTTGTTCATTTAGTTCTCTAATTACCTTAAAATCTTGATCCCCAGGTATATACTCGATAAATCCTTTTTTTGCAGCTTCTTTTAATGCTATTTCTGATTCAGCAGAACAGGGCATTATAAAATATTCAGGATATTTTTCTTTCATTTTTTTTATATTTTCATATGCTGTTGGTCTGTCACATTTATTTGCTGCAATTATTATTTTTTTTCCAAATTCCCTCAGTTTTCTACAAAAAGAAAGTTTTTCATCTTCGCTCCATTCTTCTATTTTTTGTTCTTCAAGACCTAATGTTTTCAATGTTTTTGAAATTGCTTCCTTGCTTATTTGCAATCCTGCAAACTGTTCAGATAAAATCTCTTCCAATTTTTTTGTGTTTTGCTCTCTTATTAATTTGTTTAAATTTCTGTTGAAAATATCCATTATCCAATAATTCAATTCCTCTTCCAGAAATTTTATATCTGCACACGGATCATGGCTACCTGGAGAAACAGCTTCTCCTTTTTCATTAGTAGAACCCGAGGCATCAACTATATGAATTAGAATATCTGCCTGCCTTAAATCATCAAGAAATTTATTTCCCAAACCTTTTCCTTCATGAGCTCCGGGCACTAATCCTGCCACATCCAAAAGTTCTACAGGAACAAATCTTCTTGAATTTTTACAAAATCCTGTTCTTGGATTACATTGAACATTGAATTCTTTATCTACACATTCCACTTCAACATAACCTACTCCTCTATTCGGTTTTATAGTTGTAAACGGATAAGCTGCTCTTTCAACTACTGTTGAGGTTATTGCCTGAAAAAATGTTGATTTTCCGGAACTCGGTTTTCCTACTAATCCAATTAACATAATTCAAATATTATATACCACTCTTTATTTAATTTTTGTTCTATAAAGTGTTTCAAAAAGTATATATTCATGAGACAAATGTTTATAAATAGTATTATACTTTTATTATATTATGGGGGCATTCAAAAAAACGGTTCCATTAATTCTAGTATTTCTTATTTTACTCCCTCTCTCTTTTGCACCAACAACTTTTGATTGTCCTGGATGTACTATGAGTCATGTTCTTTTATCCTTGGATAAATCAAGCAATACTTTGGAGGCTATAGTTATCGGATTCAATCAATCCTATCAAAAAGACATGAAAGAAATAACTTCCTGGGAAGATTCTCAGGGAGAAATAGGCGAAACGCTTAATGAGGCAAAATACTCAGCAGGAAATTTAAATTCTTTAAAAGAAGTTTATGTAAAAATATATTATACTAATAAAACCACAGGGGAAAAGAAATATATCGATTGTGATCAATCAACTACAGATACTATAGATCATCTCTACACAGATAAAAGCAAGGAAATTACTAATGATGCAACTGGAGAAACTGCTACAATTTATTATGGAACCTGTACTGTTCCAGAAAAAACATATCAGGGAGGATGTACTGTTCTTTTTGGGGAATTTTCAGGTGCAGATGAAATAAGTGCGTCACAGACCTCAGTTGGATTAATGGTATGTGATCCCGAAGGTGTTACTTTATTTTCAAAACTAATTGCTGCTCTTCAAACTTCAATACAAAAAACCATGGTAAATAATGAAGGCATATGTCTATTATCCATGCTTTTAATAGGAATTCTTTTTGCTTCAATGTTTTTTAGTGGAAGAAGTCCACTTTCCTTATTTGATTTAGCAAGTCCAAAACTTCCTTCTCCCAAATCTCTTGCAGTTTCAGGTTCGGTTAAGGCGCCTATGGCTTATGGGAGAATGAAATCAGGTATAAAAGAAACTTCAAAAGCAATAGATACGTTCTTTAACAAATATACTACTGGCGCTACAGTTGCAGGTTTAGCAGGTGCTCCAGCATACCTTAAAGCGCTTGCGCATCATGCTCAAGAACATGGTCAGACAGAAGATCTTACTAGGATTTTAAATAGTTATTCAGGAGGAAAAGTGGATCTAAATGAAGTAAGAAAAATATTAAATGATTTTAAAGCTAGAGGCGGAGTAGAAAAAAATCTTGCTCTCATGGCAGAATTAAGAATTATGGGAGAAGACCAAATGAAACAAATGGCTATTTTTGGAGGAGGAACCGAAAAAGGAAAAGTTTCATGGCTCCAAGATAAAGCTACTAAATTTGTAAAATTAACAGAACAAGTTCCTATGATTGGGAGCTTTTTAAGTACTTCATTAGGTAATGTTTTTGCAGGCTATCAATTCACAAAAAGAATAGGAAGAGCTACTGTTTCTAGTATAGCTCATGCTGTTACACCTGAGAAAAAAATAAGACAATTAATTGAAGAAGGAAAAAGAAAGGCGTCTGCAGCCGGAAAAGAAGGAGAGATAGCAGGTTTTCTTCCAAGATTGCTTGCAGAAACCGATAGTTCTACTATAGAAATCGGAAGAATGTATATGGTTGGACATAAAATGGAAAAACATTATGACGATGCACTTAGAGAAGCTTATGATGATTTAGATATTTACATGTTGCAGAGATTGTTCAGGCAACACGGGGAAGTAAATTCAGAATTAGTAGGTATAACTACACTTTTTTCAAGATTTGATCAAAAAATGTCCGAGAAATTAATTGCACTTTCTAGACTAATAGATGCAGAACATGATCCGGTAAAAGTTGCAAGATTAAGAGCTTTAGAAGAAAGATTACAAACAATATTTACTGCTAGAATTGCAGAAGGCGAGGCATACGAGAATTTTAGATCTAAGAGATTAGACAATTTAGTAGCACTCGCAGCTGAGCTGGGTGTTTCTTTTGATGTAGATGGGGTACGTAATGCGCGAAACACTCTTAATGGAATTTCGGGCAGTGCTGATTCAACTGAATTAAAATGGGTAAGACTTACTTCTTATTTAACAGAATCTGCAGCAGTTTCACCAACAGACGGTAACTTTTATCATCTTGCAGGAAGAGAAGCATTATGGTATGAGGACGGAAGTACTGACTTAATAAGTAGAAATCTTTTCAAAGCATTTCTGCAAAATTTAGAAAGAGGAGCTCTTGAATCTTCTCCTGGCGAATCTTTATTGCTTAATTCAATGAAAGGTAATTTCGTAAAAATGGTTAATGAATATTGCGGAATACAAAATTGGGAGCACTTTTCTGATAAGGAACTTCAGGAACTTATGAAAGTAACTTATAGGTATATGGATGATTTAGTTTCCAATCGTGCTGCTCTTGCAGCTCATGATCCGGCTTATCTACTACCAACCAAACTTGAAGAAAGTTTAGAACCTGAAGCAGCTAGGGAATTAGGAAAACAAGATTGGAAAATAGATATGAATTGGATTTGGTATATTGGTGTTGATGGAAAACCAATGCCTGAAAAACTAAAGGAAATGACTGTAGCTGATCATGTTAAAGGTCAATTTCAAAGAGCATATACTGAAGAATACATTCCAAGATTTGAAGATCGTGCAAGAGGAATAGGTATTACAAATCGTGAAGAAAAAAGAGAAGTTTATCTTTCAGGTTATCTGTTTGATCGAATGCAGCTTAGATTGAATGAAGATGCGCATAATGTTTATGGTTCCTCTTTTGGAAATCTTAGAAGATTCTATACTTCTGTTTATGCTGAAATGATTAGAAGATACGCATCAATTGCGACTGATGAAAATGGAAATCCTTTATATGCTGATCTAAGCAGGGAATTAAGGGAGCTAAGTAGTGAAGAAGTTTTACAAAGAGCAAGAAATTTAGATCCTAAATTCCTAGAAGATCTTAGAGCAAAATTCATGGAAAGACCTGTAACTTATGATGTTCACAAAAAAGGAGTTTGGGCAAGAACCAATGAAGGTGGATGGATTCCTATAAATGAAGAAATTCCATTAAGCAGTATGGATATTGTATTGAACGGAGTTTCAGTTTATAGAGACAGAAATGGAAACTTAAGGAAATTTGATCCTAAACTTAATTATGAAGCAGAACTTGCAGCATCAGGACATAGTGACTTAGTTCAGAGAATAAGGAGTGTAAGTGGTTCTAAATCCACAGGAGAATGGGCACCAATACTTAGTGAAGTTGAAGCTCTTGCAAGAACAGGAGGTATTCATGGCGGTGTAGTAACCTCTATTGCATACAATTATGCTAAAACTACAGGGGACTGGTCAGGTCTTCAAAATGTTCGTGGTCCGGATGGACAACGAGTATCAATGTTGGTGAGCAAAGACGAATTCCTAAGGGCAAGCGGAGGCCCAGTAAACTGGGTAAAAAGACAGGCTTGGAATTTGGGTTATGCATTAGAAAGAAATTTATTGAATACTTTTGGTTCAAATGCTCTTGCTTTAGATGCAGTAAACCAAATCAGCACTGTTTATAATACGCGATACCGGGAACTTGCAACAAATGTTCAACAAGGAGTTGGAATGGCTGGTTTATCAGATACTCTCCAAAAGCAGTTAGAAGATGTTGCAAGAAGACAGAAGAAATATCAATCTGCTTGGGATTTTACAATAGATAGACATCCTTCTGGAAGTTCAACAGCAACAGGTGAAATGCTTTGGATGGAATCATTTTATCATCATGGTCCAAAAATGTCCTTTGATCCATCTACTCCAGGTTCTCATAGAGATTATTATTCTAGAAGTCAGTGGAGTGCAATGAGTATTAATAATATGTTTATAAATTTAGGAAGAAGATTTTTAATAGGTCCAATTTCCTCATACAGAACTTTTAAGGTAGCTAGTGAAGGAAGACCTACAAAATATGAACACACAGAAGATCCTATGAACAGATGGAGAATGAGAGAACGATCAACCTCAGAAGCAGTCAGAGCACTTATAAATCCACTATATGGTGGGCTGGAAATGAGAAGAACCAGAGAATTTATATGGAGAATTCTTCCTGAAAGAGTTAAAGAAAGAATGGATGAAGATTGGAGATTAGGGGGGGAGGCATTAAGGAGAAAAATGCATGGACCTTCTACTTCTTATGGAGGAGAAGATATGGGTAGAGCAACTCGTCCTTCAAAAGAAGATTTTGCTCTTGCACGTGAAAACGTTGCAATCTCAGCTATTTTAGGAAACGCAAACCCTGCATCTACTTATTATGATAGCAGGGGAAGATTGCAATATGATGTAAGTACAGCAGAACAATTAGTATATAGAAGTGCAATAGGCAGTTCAATACCTTCTTCAAGACTAGGATTAAGCGGATTTTATGCTGGTGATGCAGAATTAAGTGCACAAGCACATTCAAATGTAGTTAAAAGAACGGTTTCTCCAGTTCTTCATAATATAGAAAGACAAAGTGAATTAACAGCACATGGAGGAATAGGAGGACATGGGTTCACAAGAAGAATAGCATCAATTCTTCCTTTTGCAGCATTAGCTTATGGATTAGGTCATTATGCTCTTACAGGAGGACCCTCAAGAACCAAAGAAAAATGGAAAAATAGATATGAAGGAGTTAGAGAAGCAGTTACTCATCCAGGAGAAACAGCAAGACAAAGTTGGGATTCATTTAAAAGGTATGGGGGAAATATGGGATATCATCATTGTATTTATTGTAATGCTATGAAACCCAGGGGTTCAGCCTGTTCTAATCCTAATTGCAGATCTAATTTAGGTAGAGCTAGACCATAGCATATTTAAACTTATATTAACACATTCTCCTTATGAAATTAAACTCCTCTAGATATAGAAAAACAACTCCTAAATCAGTTAAACCAAAATTTAGAGGATTTAAAAAATTTGCAATTTTACTTAGTGTTTGTGCAGTTACTGCTATATCTGGTTGTGGAAAACAAGAATCTCCTAAACCTTCTCCATTAACTCAGAAAATATCCCAAGAATATCTTTATTCAGAAAATGAGGCAAGGGTTCAGGGACTATATTTATCCGATTCTACCGTTCAGGCAAATTTAAATAAAACAATTAAACAACTATTAGTTAAATTATCAATTAAAACAAATGAATCATTTGCTTTAAGTGTAGTAGATCTTTTTTCAAAATACTCTGTTCAAAAAGAAAAGCAGGTTGTAATTCTCTTAAAACTTATTGAAGCTGTAGATGGATATAAATTTGTTAATCAGGGAAAACTTCCAACATCAGGAGAACTTTTTGAACTTTTTAAATTTTACTCAACTATAGCAACAAAACCATTAAGAGAATTAAATCAATCAGAACTAGATTTTAGAAAATATATTCTGGAAAAATTCGGAATTTCCGATTTCCATAAAAAACTTATTTCCTTCAATAAAAAAGCCCATCCATTAGCCTATAAATTAAGAGAATTGGTCGGGGACGAGGTTGCACTAAAAGTTTTAAGTTCTCCATTTTTACTCTCTCTTCAGCTTGGAAGAACTACTTCAGCAGAAAGAGAAAACTATGAATTAACCCTTCTTGATTCAATAATTTCAGTGATTCAACAAGCAATTAATTCAGGGAAGAAAATTGATATTCCTGCAATAAATTCTCTTTTTGAATATTTAAAAACAGGTAAAGGTGA
>JAQTSF010000027.1 GCA_028711485.1 Candidatus Iainarchaeum sp. | reverse complement strand
CTGCAGCTACAATAGGATATTTTTCATCTGCCTTATGTTCTGCTTCAAATTTAGATACCCCAAAACCATCCATCCTTTTTTTGAAAATCCAGCCATACCTGTCAGGTAAGTCTATCATAACATCGCAGCTTCCTATTTTTTTAATAAGTGCAGCCATTCCCTCTGCTTCAATATCATTAAGACTCTGTTTTTCCATTCTTTTATTTAAGTCTTTAGCAGTTAGTTCAATATATTCAAATTTGCATATTTTTTTAAGCTCCTCAAATGTTTCCTCTCTTTGTTTTTGGGTGAGTTGTTTAGAATCTTTTTTACATACAGAATTAAGTTTTTTCTCATCTTTTCTTTTACAATAAGCTAAAGCTATAATTAAGGATCCAAGTACTGAGCCGCGTCCGGCTTCATCTACACCCGCAATCTCATTTGCCATAAAAAGAAAATTAGTAATTTAAGCTTCTTTTTTCAATTAATACATAATCGCTTACAGCAAGTACGGATTCATAAGGAACCATAACCATTCCGTCTTCCTTTCTCATCTTGTCCGCCATGGAGTTATCCGGATTTGGTTCAATAACCAATGTTTCTATCTTGCCTGTTGTTTCGCTTATATTCAAATCAACAAGTTTTCCGAATTCTTCACCTTCATTGGTTATTACTCTCTTGCTTGAAAGTTGCCTTGCTATTAAATATTTTGACACATAATCACCTTAACGCAGCTATTTCTCTTAAAACATTTATAAATGTTATTGTTGATTTCTAATTGGTGATTTAATGGTTGATTTTAGGGGAATAGCATTAACTGAAACAAGGGCAAAACAGGAAAAGTTTGCAAGAGTTACGGATATGGACGTCAATATAACCTTTGAAAATGCAAAGTTGCAAGGAAAGGAAATGATTATTGATTTTAGATATACTGTTATTTATAATCCCGGAATCGGTTCCTTAGTATTTAAAGGTTCTACGGCATTAACCGATAGTCCATCAAAACTTTCTGAATATTTAAAACAATGGCAGAAATCAAAAATGTTTCCTGAAGAAGTAACTCTTCCTTTAATGAATTTAATAAATTTGACATCGAGCGTAAATGGAGTTTTTGTGTGTAGGGCAATAAATCTTCCTCCACCATTAGTACCTCCAAAATTAAATCTTGCGCAGCCAAAAACTAAAACTAAAAGATAATCTTTTCTATTTTTTTTATTAATTCTTCTGCTATTTTTTTTGTTTTTCCCTCTGAGAATATTCTTATTACTGGTTCTGTTCCGGATGTTCTGGTTATTACCCATCCATCTTCAAAATCTATTCTAACTCCATCAACATCTTTTATTTTCCAACCTTCCCTTAATGATTCTTTTTTTATTTTATCAAGAACATTCCCCATTTCTTTTTTAATTTCAATTTTCTTCTTCTCAAGATAATACTCTGGTATCTCAGAGACCATTTCACTTAATTTTTTTTCTGAAATATGTTCTACTATTTTTGCTGCAGTAAAAAATCCATCTTTTGCAAGTGATATCTCAGGCCAAATAACTCCCCCAACTTCCTCTCCACCAAAATCAGCTTTTTTATTTGCAATAACTTCAGAGAGTGCAGGAGCTCCAACTTTTGTATATACTACTTCTTTTCCATATTCTTTGCATATATCTTCAATTATTCTGCTTGTTGCAACAGTTGTAGCTACTTTTTTTATTTTATGTGAAATTCGGTGCGGATACTTCCTGCTTGAGCTGGATGAGGAAGCACCGAATTTGCACATATTTGCACCACGCCTTTTGATACCATCGGATTCATCCGACAGAGGGCGTGAGTGCAAATCATTTTTACTTTCTTTAATTTTTATTATAAGTGATAACGCAAATACTTTATCTCCTATAATATATCCTCCATTTTCATCTACAAATATAACTCTGTCCCCGTCACCATCCCAAGCAATTCCTGCGTCTGCCTTTTCCACTTTAACTTTTTTTATTAATTCAGATACATTTTCCTTAGTAGGTTCAGAAGGTCTTCCAGGGAAGTTTCCGTCTATTTTTGAATTTAGTTCTATAACTTTACATCCCATATTTCTAAATAATACTGGGGCGATTGTTGTTGCTGTTCCATTTCCACAATCCAAAACGATTTTTAATTCTCTATTTCTCATCTTATCCAAATCTATAAATTCAAGTATTTTTTTCTCGTGTTCTTTAATGGAGTTCTGATAATTTTCAATAGATTTCACTTCATTCCATTCAACATTTTTTATTTTTTCCATTAATTTTTCTATTTTTTCTCCCCTTTCTTTTGATATTGAAATTCCTTTAGAATCAACAACTTTCAAAGCATTCCATTCGGGTGTATTATGAGATGCAGTTATAATAATTAATCCATCAAGCGAAAGCTTTTTTATCATAAATTCTGCAGTAGGACTCGAGATCAAACCCAAATTTATAACCTTACACCCAACACTTACCAAACCAGATAAAACTGCGTTTTCAATACATTCCCCAGTTAATCTTGCATCTCTTGCGACTCCTATTTTACATTCTTTATTTTTTTTAAAATAAGTTCCTATACCCTGTGCGATCATTAATGCGAGTTCCGGGGTTAATTCATTGAACTTTCCTCTGACTCCGTTAGTTCCAAATAACATAATTTCACTATTTTTTAGGATTCTTGAACCATTCGATAGTTTTTTCCAAACCTTCCTTAAGGCTTGTTTTTGATTCAAATTCCAATATCTCTTTTGCCTTTGTTACATCTGCATAAGAATGTGTTATATCTCCCTCACGCACTTCTCTAAAATGAGGAACTATATTTTTTCCAAATTGAGCATTTAATGCATCTACAAGTTCAAGAAGACTTGTTTGTTTTCCAGTTGCTATATTAAATGTTAATCCAGGAGCTTTTTGATTTTTCATTGCAAGCATATTAGCATCAACAATATCATCGACATATATAAAATCTCTTGTTTGTTTTCCATCTCCATAAATTACTGGCTGAATATCATTTATCATTCTGCCTATAAAAGAACTTATTACTCCAGAATAAGGTGAGTTGGGATCATTTCTTGGTCCATACGCATTAAAATATCTCAGAGAAACACAATCCAAACCTTCATTTTGGTGGAATTTTAATGCATTTAATTCTCCCATTACTTTAGAATTCCCATATGGAGAGATAGGAACAGAATCCATATCCTCTTTTTTTGGAAGCTGAAGACTGCCCCCATAAACTGCTGCAGAACTTGCAAAAATAAATCTTTTAACATTATTCTTTACTGATCCGTTGAGAAGATGCAAGGTTCCTGTGATATTTACTTTCCAACATTTTGCAGGGTTTTTTATGCTTTCTTCCACAGATGTCATTGCCGCATCATGAAAAACATAATCCACTCCCTTCAATGATTCCCAGACCTTTTCCTTATCCTGTATATCTATTTTTATTATTTCTATATCTTTTGCTATATCAGCAATATTCTCTTCTTTTCCTGTTGAAAAATTATCAATTATCTTTACCGAATATCCTTCTTTCAGCAATCGCTCTACCAAATGAGAACCTATAAATCCAGCTCCACCAGTTACCATTACTGTTTCCATTTTTCATCCCTAATTATCTATCCTTTTCTTGATGTTTTCTTATAATCTTCCCTAAATTGCGCTATTCCTTTTTTTGTGAGATCATGTTCCCACATTTCATCAAGAATTTTCGGAGGTATTGTTGCTATGTGTGCACCAAGTTTTGCTGAATCAATAACATGGGATAATGATCTTACGGATGCAACAATTACTTTTGTTTTATACCAATGATTCATATAAATATCCATAATTTCTCCTACTACATCCATTCCTTTTACTCCTATATCATCAAGTCTTCCGACAAATGGGGATACATAAGATGCTCCTGCTTTTGCTGCTAATAGTGCCTGGGAAGCACTAAAAACAAGAGTTACATTTGTACTAACCCCTTTTTCTTCAAGTATTTTTACTGCCTTTAAACCCTCTCGCGTCATAGGAACTTTTATAACAACATTTTGTGCCCATTTTCTAAATTCTTCAGCTTCTGCTAAAATTTCTTCGCAGGTATCAGATATTCCTTCTACACTTATGGGTCCAGATATGATTGATGCAATCTCCCTTATTACTTCCTTATGTTCCCTTCCACTTTTCATTATTATCGTGGGATTTGTAGTAACTCCATCCACCAAACCTATTTCAGCATATTTTCTTATTGCATCGACATCTGCACTATCTATAAAAAATTTCATATTTTCACCTATTTTTTCCACTCTCGTTTAGAAAACATTTCCATTTTTTTCAAATCCTGTTTCATCATTTCAGGGATTTTTATAGGATCTGTATCAGTTAAAAGTATTTTTTCAGGAGAAAATACTTCCTCTTCCTTATTTTCCATAAATTTAGAAACATCTGTACTTACTTTTTTATTTTTTATTTCCATAGAATCACTTAGAATATAGTGCACGCAAATTTTTTATTACTTACTAACCCATTTGCTAATGCTATTATTATTTATTTTTTATTAAATTATTTCGCCTAAGGCGGTGAGTCTCCATCTTTGGCCAATCCTTTTGCTTATTGCTGCCTTTAATCCACTGTCGCATGCAATAGGTTTTTTAAGAATAATAAAAGCAGTTCCTTTTTTTAGTTTGTCTATAACTCCCACTGTTGTTGCAGTATGGACATTTATAACTACTGGTTCCCCTTCACGCAAAGATACAGTTTCCATATCTGATCTCTTCAATATCTGATATTTGATTTGTATCTCTTTGAATACTTTGGGAGGATCCTCTTTTGAGCCTATAACCGACCCAACCATTCCATCAGATTTAGTTATCGAAGGATCAAGGTTTGTTCCTATTGCTATCAATCCACCAGGTTTTGCAATCTCTAATTTTTCATTTTCAGCTCTTAATCCGTTAACTTTTATAGTTACCTGTTTTACTTTCCCTTCTTTTTGTGCTATTCCAGGGGAAAGAACTACATCATCCCCATTTTTTATTATACCTCTTGCAATAGATCCTCCTATAACTCCGCCGTTTAATTTTTTTACTTCCATTCCTGGTTTATTTATGTCAAAGGATCTTGAGATATATATCCTTAAAGAATCATTTTCATTTCTTTTTGGTGTTGGCCATCTTTTTTCAATTTCTTCAGCTATTGTATCTATATTTAATTTGTGGAATGCGCATACAGGTATTATTATTATCTCTTTATCCTTAAATTTAGTTTGTCCTATAAATTCCTTTATTTGCTTATAATTCTCAAGTGCCTTTTCTTTACTAACTAAATCTATTTTTGTCTGTACTATTATCAACTTCTCAAACCCTATTGCTTCAAGCACCATAAGATGCTCCTTTGTTTGAGGTTGAGGACATTGTTCATTTGCAGATATCAAAAGAAGTGCATAATCAATTATCGATGAAGCTGATATCGCCGTAGTCATAAGTGTTTCGTGTCCAGGTGCGTCTATAAAAGAAATTCTTCTCTTTAATTTTGTTTCAGCTCCGCATGAACATTTTTTTTCAAAAGTGTGTTTTTTACATGAAGGACAGAAATTTATATCACTATCCGCATATCCCAATCTTATAGAAATTCCTCTTTTTATCTCCTCACTATGAGTATCTGTCCATTTTCCAGTTATTGCTTTCGTAAGGGTTGTTTTACCATGATCAACATGTCCAAACAATCCAACATTTATCTCAGCCTGCAAAAAATACACCTTACTCCTTCTTCTCTTCTTTTGGTTTTCCAAACAATTCTTCAAGTTTTTTTGATCCTTCCTTCATTACTCTCATATTCACCTGACTTGTTTCAGAGGATACGGCATTTCCTCTAACCATTTTCTTTTTCTTTTCTCCTTTGCTTTCAGGTCTATACCCGACTCCTTTGCCCAAATGCGCTCTTACTTTCCTGCTTCCGTAAATATCATTTCTCATCGGAAATCCGCTGTCATCACTCCCTCCAGTGATTTCCATTTCATATCCATCCGCGCCTATCAAAGAACCTTCTACTTTTTCACCTATTTTTTTATCTAATAGGAATGCTTTTTTATCTTCTGAAAGCTCTACTTGATAGCTTTTTCCTGTTTTTGGTTCTGATATTACTAATTTCATTATTCTCCACCTTTTTTTAATAAAATTTGTAGAATATATTCTATTTAAATAGATTTAAAAAAGGATTTAATTTTTTAAGCTATAAAAAAATAAAAAAAGAAAAACGGATAAAATTATGCATTTTTCAATTTTGTTTCCCAAACGTACCCATCTTTTCCAAGATAGTACATATACCCTGATTTTTTATTGATTCTTTCAGAACCAACTTTTCTCTTTTTTCCGCGGGTATTGTGTTTCATTGGAGCTTGCCAAACAAATCCGTCTTTCCCTATATAATAAAGGTATCCATCTTCTCTACTTACTTTTTCATTTCCGATTTTTCTTCCTTTTGCCATACATCCACCTAAAAAGACAATGTCTTCTGTGTTATATTCTAATACATCTTTTTAAATCTTTCCGTCGGAGCTCCGAGTGTATAATTTCCGATATATTTTTATTTATCCTCTTGCTACTCTACTTATGATTGATTTATTTTTACGTCGAAAAACCTCTAAACTTTTAATCTGTCTAAAAAATACTGAAAAAGAATGGACACTTAATACTTTATGCAAGGAATCAGGAATGACCTATGTTTATTTAATGAAACTAATACCCAAGTTAGAAAAATTCTCTTTAATTTCAAAGGAGAAAAAAGGAAAAAGAAATATTTTAAAACTCACAGATAAAGGAATGCAACTTGCCTCTCTTCTAGAAAATATCGAACGTATGAATGTAGATTTAAAAAATACAGGAATACCTCAAGATGATTTAAATTCGAAACAAAAAACAAATTCAACTGTTTAAATAAAGGTGTTCAAATGATTAAAACGATTAAAGGAAAAGGAAATAGTATTCTGTGTAATGGCTATCAAATTGGAAGCGTAGTTATCGATGCTCCTCTAAATTCTATTCCACCAAAAGCAGACCTTCTAATTATTACACACTCTCACTGTGATCATTTTTATGGAGCTGAAAATTATCCATTCAAAAAAGCAGCAAGTCGATATGCAATGAGAGCAATTAATTCAAAGGATGATAACTCTTGTCTGTGTAGTTATATTGGATTAAATTTTCCTAAAATTACTATTGATTCTTCATTAGATGATGGGGATATACTTAATTATGGTAATCATATATTTGAAATAATATCTACCCCAGGACATTGTGAAAGTTCCATATGCATATATGAACAAAAAACTCGTTCTTTATTTTCAGGAGATACTATATTTCCAGATTATAATCTTCCGAGAACAGATCTTCCTTCAAGCAATTTTGAAAAATTAAAAAATTCATATGAAAAGCTTTCAACTTTTGATATAGATACTATTTACCCTGGGCATGGTAAAGAAATAAAAGAAAAAGAATATATAAAAAAATTAATGGAATTTTTGATTTGAAAGCTACTATTTACACAACTCTTACAGTAACTGTTTTTTCCATATAATTGAGCACTCTTTTATAATCCAAATAATGAGAATAAAATGTTAATCTTATCGGATATTCCCCATCTTTTGTTTGATTGCTTCCCCAAATCATAACCGTTATTTCTTTGGTTTCTCCAGGTTCAATTTCACCCACTCTCTTTTCAACATGTTTATTTATACAAGTCGGATCAAAACCAATCATTGCATGATTTTGAAGAAGTGCATCAACAGAAACTAGTTGTTTTTCTCCGGTATTATTCTTTATTTTTATATCCAATCCGATTTTTCCTTCCTTCATTGCCGCAAGCCTTATAGGCAAAAATTTAGTAGACACTACAAACGGTTTTCCAGAAGTTCTTACTTCATCACTCGGTTCTTCTTTGTTGCTTCCTAGAATTGAATCAAGGATACCCACACAATCACCCTCGGTTCCGCAACCTATAGTCACAGAACCACTTAGTTCTTAGTTATATGCTATATACTAAGAATTTAAATTATTATCTCATCAGATATCATATTAATGTTGCTTGGGAAATTAGATTTTTCAGTTAATTTTTTAGAAACTGCAACTTCAGAACAATTAAAACAACTAAAAAAAAGCGTAATTGAAGGTAATCTAAGCGGATCACAATTAGATAAATTGAAAATAAATCTTTATAGAGCTTTAAGTAATCTTAATACCTCTACTACTCCAGATATTGAAAGAATAGCTATTTTAGGAGATTTACTTAGATCTCTAGAAAGCAGGAAATCATCATATACAGAACCAACTAATCCAAAATTACTAGTTGTTCCTATTACACTGCTTCACAAACCAGATCAAAAACCATCTCATACGTTAGATGTTGTTTTACCAGAGATAACATTAATTGAATTAGATCAATACATATTATTTACTATCCCACTTTCTCTCCTTCCAACTGTTCCCGGGAGCCCATATTTACTTTTAGAATCATTCGGAGCAACAACAGAACCCGGCAAAATTTCGTTCAGTTCACCAAATATTGGCGTAGGATTTACTATTCCAGTATCTATTGGTGACTTAGATTTAAAATATTCTCATGGTTCAGAGAGAAATGTTGGATTATCTTATTCTTTTTTAATTGATAAAAGCGTATATTTAGGTATAGATACAGTTTTTTATACTCCTAAAAATTTAGAAATTACTTTAACTGCTACTGGTAGTTTTTAGCATTATACCAATTTACTATTTTTAACCAAATGGAAAGGGTTTAAATCATTATGGTGCGTATTACTGATGTAACACTCATTCTATGGGAGGATGACTGGTCGCC
>JAQTSF010000026.1 GCA_028711485.1 Candidatus Iainarchaeum sp. | reverse complement strand
AGGAGCAGATTTTATAGGTGAATTGTTCAATAATACCAATTTATCAGTACTTATAAAAATAATGGCTATTTACTTATTTTTAGATCAAATATTAACACCAGTAAAGGATTTTTAATTGGAAGAAAGAATATGAAAGAATCAACAATTGGGTTGATTATACAAAATATTTCAAAATTAGCAATAACAATTTTATTTTTCTACTTGTTTGGTTTTGAAACGGAAATTTTAGCATATGCTTTTGTTTTATCTTTTGCGATAGCCTCGATTTTCCTTATTTTAAAAGTAATGAATGAGATAAAAAGAATAAATAAGAATTTCGAAAATGTAAAATATGAAAAAGCAACTAAAAAAGAATACTGGCAATTCACAAAAGAAATAATACCTTTCGGAATGGTAGTAACATTAATTAGTTATTTTTGGGTTCTTATAACCTACAGTGATAGAATATTACTGGGATACCTATTGCCCCAAGAAATAGCAAGTGCGGAGGTAGGAGTTTATTCCATAGCATTAGGAATGGGAACGATATTAATTGCATTTACAATATCAATACGAACAATTTTTTTTCCAGTAATTTCTGAACTTCTTGGTAAAAAAGAAACTGAAAAAATGAAAAAAACAGCTATGACTTCAACAAAATGGATTCTAATGGCAATCATACCTATAACCCTGCTTTTCTGTATATTCTCTGAAGAACTATTAGGGATAATATATGGTAAGGAATATCAAACAGGATGGCTCGCACTTGTGTTATTAACCCTGGGTCTGTTCTTAAAATCTGCAGGAACTGTGCCCTCAATGATAATAGTAACGTATAAAAAATTGGATATAGAATTTAAAATTGCGGGCAGTGCGGCAATAATGAATATAATCCTTAATATATTGTTGATACCACAATATGGTATAAATGGAGCTGCTTTTTCCTCCTTAATTGCATTTGCTATATCATCGATTTTATTTTTCCATTATTCTGGTAAGATATTAGAACTTAAATTTCCTATTGAAGTTTACAAATCTATAATCGCAGGAATAATCGCTTTTGGGATAATATTATTGTTAAAAAGTCAGATACTTTTGAGTATAATGCAGATCACTACAATACAAATAGGAGCTGAAGAAGGAGGGATAATTGAAGAAAGTATTATAAAAATTGCAACGTTAGTAATACTTGGAATTCTTTTTTTAGTATGTTCGATTATTTATTTGGCAGTATTGATACTTCTAAAAGCCTTTGGAAAAGAAGAACTCAGTGTTTTAGAGGCAGGATTAAGAAAAGTAGGTATTCCTGAGAAATATAGAAATTTAGCAAAAGACATTCTTGAGGCAAAATATTTAGATAGGGTGTATTTAAAAAAGCAAAAATGAGGTATAGCAACTATTTAATTATTTTCCATATAAATATAATTATCTGATTTTTATGGGGGGAGCAAACGGTAATCTATTAGAGGTAGAAGTAATACCTGCAATCCTAGTTAAAACCAAGGAAGAATTCATAAAAAATGTGAAATTGGTAAAAGATTATGTTAAAGAAGTTCATATAGACGTAATGGATAATGCATTTGTACCTAATTATACTATAAAACCTGAGGAAGTCGAAGAACTTCCGGATGGAATATTGTATGAGTTCCATTGGATGGTAGAAGAACCTGAAAAATGGATAAAAAAAACTCCTGGGAATCATCTTCATCAGATACATATTGAAACTGTGAAAAATTGGGAGAAAATAAAATCTGTTGTAAAAGAAGCAGGAGGAAGGTTGTGTGTTGTACTAAATCCAGATACTCCTGTAAAGAAGATAGAAGAATATGTGAATGATGTTCAAAGAATTTTGGTAATGTTTGTTGTTCCAGGTTATTCCCATCAAAGATATATAGAATCAATGGAGGAAAAAGTAAAATATTTGAGGGAAAAATATCCCAAAATAGAAATCGAGGTTGATGGAGGAATAAATTTTGAAACTGCAAAAAAGGCAGGTGAAGCAGGAGCAGATAAATTTGTATCTTGCAGTACTATATTTTCATCTGAAAATCCAGAACAGGCAATAGAAAAATTAAAAAGAAATGCTTACCAAGGTGCTGAAAAATGGTTGCGGAAAAAATAACGGATATAAAAACTCTTAAGTTAATTGCGAATAAAATACGGCAGTATGTAATAAAAATGCTTTATGAAGCAAAATCAGGACATTCTGCTGGTTCATTAGGACTCGCGGATATATACACCGTATTATACTTTAGTGCAATGACACATGATCCAAAAAATCCAAATTGGGAAAAAAGAGATAGATTGGTTCTCTCAAATGGTCATGTTTGTCCTGTAATGTATGCAACTCTTGCAGAATCCGGATATTTCCCAATAGAGGAATTATGGACATTAAGAAAATTGGAAAGTAAATTGCAAGGGCATCCACATAAAGGTTCTCTTCCCGGAATTGAGAATTCCTCAGGTCCTTTAGGACAGGGATTATCCCAAGCAGTTGGAATGGCAATAGTTGGAAAAACAGAACATAGAGAATGGAGAGTTTATTGTATAGTTTCTGATGGAGAACAAAATGAAGGGCAGATATGGGAAGCTGCTCTACTAGCTTCAAAATACAAATTAGGGAATTTAACAGTTATAATGGATAAAAATGATATTCAAATTGATGGAACTACCCAAGAGGTTCTTCCTCTTGAACCTTTAAGTGATAAATACAAAGCTTTTGGATGGAATGTAATAGAAGTTAATGGACATTATGTTAAGGGATTGATGAGAGCAATAGAGGAGGCAAAAAAAGTTCCGCATAAACCTACAATAATTCTTGCAAAAACAGTTCCCGGAAAAGGAATTCCATTTATGGAATATATGGTGGAATGGCATGGAAAACCTCCAGGAAAAGAACAAATGGAAGAGGCATTACGAGTATTAGAACATAAAAAAACACTTATAGAAGCTGAGATTGTTGATAAGGAGGAAGAATAATATGATTAATTCTAATATGAATCTTATTCAAAATATAATTTCTCCAGAAAAAAAAGAGCCAAGCAGGGATGGATTCGGAAGGGCAATTTTAGAAGCAGGGAAAGAAAATGCAAATATATGGGTGCTTACTGCTGATGTTTCTGAATCTACAAGAACGCATTGGTTTGCAAAGGAATTTCCACAAAGGTTTGTACAGGTAGGTGTTGCAGAACAGAATTTAGCAGGGGTTGCCGCAGGAATTGCAGCTTGTGGAAAAACTGCAATTGTTTCAGCATATGGAGTATTTTCACCTGGAAGAAACTGGGATCAGATAAGGGTTTCTGTTTGTTATAATGATGTTCCTGTAATATTTCATGGATCACACACAGGATTAACTGTTGGACCAGACGGGGCTTCTCATCAGGCTCTTGAAGATATGGCAATAATGAGAGTACTACCTAATATGGTTGTTGTTGCTCCATCTGATAGCATTCAAGCAAAGAAAGCAATGCTTGAATTGATAAAAAGAAATAAACCTGCTTATATGAGAACAGAAAGAGAAAAATCTCCTGTATTTACCACTGAAGAAACTCCTTTTGAATTAGGTAAAGTTAATGTTTACAAAGAAGGAAAGGATGTTGCAATATTTGCATGTGGAGTTCCTGTTTATGAATCTCTTAAAGTTGCCCATGAACTTGAAAAAGAGGGGATTTCAGTTGCTGTAATAGACTGCCATACTATTAAACCAATAGATAAGGAAGCAGTGAAATATTGGGCGGAAAAAACAGGTTTGATTATAAGTGTGGAAGAACATCAGGTTAATGGCGGACTCGGGAGTGCTATTGCAGAAGTAATTGCAGAGAATAAAGTTAATGTTAGATTAAAAATTCATGGAGTTTACGATAGATTTTGTGAATCTGGAGAAGCTTATGAATTATTGAAAAAATATGAATTAGACGCTCAAGGAATAAAAAAAGTTGTAAAAGAAGAATTGAGCAAAAAATAGATGAGAGTTAATAATGTTTTGTTGCCTAATTTAAAAGTATTCATGCTGGGGTCGCCTAGTCCGGTAGGGCGATAGTCTGCTATATTTATTCCAAAAGTGGAATACCTGCCTAAAACTATTGGGCATCTGCCTTCGCGAGAGTTTTATAATAAAAAATTGTAGAACCGTGAATTCAAATCTCGCCCCCAGCGATTTTACTTAAAAATTAAGAAAATATTTTTTCAAGAATTTTAAGCAAATCCTGAGATTCATGTCCTAGTTTTATAAGTGTAGCTTGGCCCCTCATGCCTTTTGAACTTACTTTTGAAACTATGAATCCAAGCATTTCCAAATCATTAATATATTCTCTAAAAGATCTAGAGGTTTTTGATTTTTTACCTAGTTGAGTACATAATGATGAATACTGCTCATAAACTTCTCCTGATAGAAAAAATCCATCAAAAGAATTATCTTCTGCTAATCTAGAGTACCTAGGAGCGTTTGAAGAGGACAGTCTAACAATTGCATAGAGAACAAGCTGATGATGTTCCGGAAGTCCGGAAAGCGCCTCCTGCATTAGATCAATTTCAACTTTTTTTCTTGCGAGCTCAACATCCTCATCAGAAATAAAGGTTTTATTTGATTGTTCTGCAAGCTCTCCTGCTTTTGAAAGAAGTTTTAATGCATATCTTGCATCTCCACTTTCTTGTGCAGTTATTGCAGCTGCAAGATTTATTGCTGAAGATTCAACTGCATTTTCACTAAATCCTTCTGAAACTCTTTGTTCAAGGATATGTTTAAGCTGGAGAGAGGAATATGGAGGAAACATTATTTCATTTTCATATAAACTGCTTTTGCTTCTTGGATCTAATTCATTTTTGAAAGATAATCTATTGGATATTCCTATGATTGTAAGACTTCCCAAGGAAACCTCATCGTTTATTCTTGTGAGTGTATAGATAAGTTCATCCAAATCTTTAATCATATCTATTTCATCCAAAACTACTATTATGTGATTTCCTTTATTCATAAATTCTATTAATTTTTCATAGAAAAATGGTAATCCAAAACCTGATTTATCTGTGGATGGATCATATTGTTTTAGAAGTTTCTGCATCAATCTATATCTTGAATTATAAATTCTGCAATTTATATAACACATTGAAGCTTTTGAATTCAAAACATTGAATTTGTGCATTATGTGTTTTAGGGTGCAGGTTTTGCCGGATCCTGTTTTTCCGTATATAAAAATATTTCTTGGTTTTTGATTTTTAAGAGCAGGAGAAATTAAGTTCATTATTTCTGAAATTTGCCCATCTCTAAAAGGTAAAATATTTGGAACGTAGTGTGGGGATAGAATATTAATATTTTTGAATAGTGAAGGTTTAGAGAGAATTTCATCAAAAGAAGCCATAAATCAAATATAAAAGAAAACATTTTTAACTGAAGGAGCTTTTTCTTCTAGTTGTTTACTTTTTAAACCTTTCTTTATAATGAGTAGTGCAGGGGTAATAAAATGAGTACAAAACTCTCAAGAATGTATGGAATGGATATATTTACTGACGGAGGAAAGTTCCTCGGAAACGCGCAGGATTTTATTGTTGATTTGGAATCAGGAGAAGTTTCAAGAATTTTGCTTGAACAAATACCATATTCAAAAGATGATGCAAGAAAAGTTTTAAGAGAAAAAAGTATTTTATATAAAAATGTAAAATCAGTAGAAGACGTTATTGTAGTAACTAAAGGAATGAAAGAATGAGCGGAGCAATAACTGTTGTAAAAGGATTAGTTTCTATTTGTATAGGGGCAGGGCTTGCATATTTTTGGAGCACCCTGAATCCTAACGACTCTATGGAAATCTTAATAGGAGTAGGAGCAATAGGTGCTCTGGCTTCATTTGTATCATTATATTTTATGGGAAAAGGCCAGGGATAATTTTATCCACTAATTCTTCAACTCTTTTTCTATTTATAATCGGATCAGCTATAATTATTCCTTTATCTTTTTGTCCGTAGGCTACAACCATTCCCTCAACTGCAAAGTATAGAAAAATTAAAGCTGTTAGATCTTCCTCTCCATAAACCCTTAATGCTCCACCACTTCTCAAAAATAAAGGTACAATGTGCACAAGCCTTCTTGATACAGTTGATGGGAGGTTTCTAATTGTCTTTATATCCAAAAAAGATTTTTTTAAATACTCCTCATCCCTTTTAGGTATCTTTTTCCTGAGAGTTTTAAAATCAAAAACAGCAACATAGGGTTTTACCCCTGCCCTCAAAAAAGAAAGAACACTTTGATCACCAACTGCTATTATTTTATGTTTAGGATAGTCTTCTATTATTTTTTCTACTGAAAGATATGATTTACCAAAAGGAGTTCTTAATTCTTCTTTTAAATCCTCGCAGATTTTTTTCATTATTAGGCCTCCGTAATAGTAGATGATAAATAAAATTATTTAAATAGTGTTATTAGGAATTATTGGATTTACTTTTTAGAGTTAGAATAATGAAGGAGTAGCTAAAGTCAAATCAATTCCTCTAATTGTAGTCGATGCAAGGGATACTGCTGGATTTACTAAATTGCTTGGCATAGATTCGCCATTTAATAAAACTCTTGCAACTATCTCTAAAGATTCAGCAAACAATTCAGGAGAGATATAACCCAAAGGCATACTAGTAGTATGCATTTGAACTAAAGCAAGCAGTCTAACAGCATCTTCCATTTCTACAGTTCCTCTCTCACCATATCCCCCTCTAGGATGATCAACAAGAAATAATCTAAGATTATGTGGGTCAGAAATTGCTAGATGTTGAAGTTCTTTTACTCTTCCTGGTTTTGCCAAAATAGCTAAACCTTCAAGTAAAGTGGCGGGATCTCCAGAATATTGTTTCCAGGATGTGACAAGCTTAAGCATTTGCTCTTTTCTTTGTGGTGGAATTGTTTTGAATTGTAATTTAGCCATATTATAAATATAAGTAGGATAAGTTATAAAAAGGTTTTGAATGTGTATATAGACTCTAAATTTAATTTAAAATAGAATAGTATATAATAATATACTTAGAATATTCGCTAATGATTTGCTCATTCGAATATCACAATTTAATCCGAATGAGCAAATATTTGAAAATGGTGATTTTCAAATGAAAAAAATTGTAGGTAAGAATACGATTATTTTTTCAATTGTGAGTTTTTTTACTGATTTAAGTAGTGAAATGATATTTCCTTTACTTCCTTTATTTTTGGTAAGTGTATTGGGGACAAGTCAATTTGAAATAGGGATTATAGAAAGTGCTGCTGTTGGAGCTATAGCAATATTTAGCTTAATTTCTGCAAGCATAATAGGTAAGATAGGCAATGAAAAAAGAACTGCAATATTAGGGTATAGTTTTTCCTCATTTATGAAAATAGGATTTTATCTTGCTTCTGGATGGATCCATATATTAATTGTAAGATTTCTTGAAAGAAGCGGAAAAGGAGTGAGAGCAGTTGCAAGAGATGTTCTCCTAATAGCTTCAGAAGATAAAAAGAAATGGGGAATGGTTTTCGGAATAAGACAGGTTGCAGATATGTCTGGAAAAATACTTGGACCGCTCCTTGCATCTGTGTTATTATATGTTTTTATTGGAATTCCTGAAGAAGAAGCATATAGAAATGTATTTTTAATTGCTGCAGCATTTGCAATTTTTCCTCTACCATTATTATTTTTCCTTAAACATGGGGAGGAACCAGCAAAAAATAATTCTAAAGGAATAATTAGATATATTTTATCAAAAGAGAACAGAGGAATGCTTACATTAATCGCAATTGTATTTATTGCAAGTTTCAGTGAAATGTTTTTTATTTTAAGAGCTGCTGATGTTTTACCTGCATATATTGTTCCACTTGCATATATAGGATATGGTGCTATGTTTGCAATGTTCTCTGTACCTGCAGGAATATTGAATGATAGAACAGGAACAAAAAAAATGTTTATTCTTGCGTTGCTTATTTATATACTGACTTTAATTTTGTTTGGATATCTTCCCTCGATGTTTAGTTTATTTTTAGGTTTTGTAATGCTTGGAATGTTTAATTCAATAATAGAAATAAGCGCAAAAATGCTTGCATTAAAAAATAGCGAACAGGAAAAATATAAAATAGTTGTAGGCGCCTATCATTCTATATCAAAAATATCAAAAATTCCTTCAAACATGCTCGCTGGTATTTTATGGGTATTTCCATTATTTAGTGCACCATCAACCTTTGCATTTGGAATAGTAGTTTCAGTAATAGCTTTGGTTTTTGTAATATATAAAATTAAATGAGCCCCTCTTTCTTTTTAAATATCCAAATTTCAAAAAGAAGCAATCCTGCTTCATTTTTTTCAAAAATTTTCGCAGTGAATCCTTTGCTTTCATATAAATTCGCAATTCTTCTGGCTTCCTCGGCATTTAGAGTATGACCAATGCATTGACCTGTTGAAGGAATTTCCAAATTATCACCTAATAATGTTGATAATGATAATTATAACATTCTCGAACCTTTTTTTGTTCCTATAATTACTTTTGAAAATTTAGTGAATATTCCTGTTTCAACTACTCCAGGTATTAGTTTCAATTCTGTTTCAAGTTTTTTAGGATTGGTTATTTTAAGGTCTGTATCAAGTATAAAATTTCCATTATCGGTTATTATTGGTCCTAATCTTCTTTGTGCAAGCCTTAATTCTGGGCGTAATCCCTCTTTAGCAAGATGTCTTGCTACAAAAAATGCTGAAAAAGGAACAACTTCTATAGGAACGGGATAGGATTTTCTTTTTAGTTTGTCTTCATCTGCAAGAACTATGAATTCTTTTGCTTCATAAGCAATTATTTTTTCCCTTGTAAGTGCCCCTCCTCCTCCTTTAATCAAATAATCTTTTGCAACTAAGTCTGCTCCATCTATTGCAATATCTATAAAGGGAGTTTGTTCAGGCTGAAGTAGAGGTATTCCCTGAGCCATTGCAAGCAATTGAGTATCATAAGAAGTTGGGACTGCAGCTATCTTTAATTGTTGTTCCCTCACTTGCTTTCCTAATAATTTAATGAATTCGTGAATTGTTGTTCCACTTCCTAATCCAATAATCAATTCATCTTTTACAAATTCAAGGGCTTTTTTTGCAGCATTTATCTTTTCCTGGGACATAAACATCATTTGGATTTAAAATCAGAGAAATTGATAGCAGTTCCTTCCTGCCTTAGTAATTCCAAAACCTTTCCTTTTGAATCTGCAAGAGAATATTCCAAAAAATTTGGAGAAACTCTCATGGTTAGAAGTCTTTCCTCTTTCACTCCTTTTGCTTTTTTAACATAGAATTTAACGCTATATATCCTCGTATTCTTATCATAACCATATTTCATCTGGGATTTTTCCAGTATTTTTGCAAAATCGTCTTTGTTTGTTGCGCTTAAAATCTTACAAAATTCGCTTTTGGAATAGGGCACCATAATTAACCCTCCATCATTCTTCTGTGCATTGTAAACAATGTATCTGAAGCTGTGGATGCAATTTGCATGCGACTATTG
>JAQTSF010000025.1 GCA_028711485.1 Candidatus Iainarchaeum sp. | reverse complement strand
TGTATGCTCAAAAACAATAATATTAAAGAATTTACTTAGAGACGCAAACGCAACTGATTCGGTTAAAATAACCAACCTTGCAAATTTTGAGTTAACTGAAATCTCAGCATCATTATCCGGAAATATTGGAGATCTGGTTTCAATAACTCAACCAGAAAATAGTTTGGAACCAAAAGAATTTGATTTTGTTGGACTTAATTTCAATATTCCAGTTGATAAGCAAGTGGGAACATATTCAGGTTTATTGACAGTTTCTGCAAGCAATAACAGCGAATGCAGTACTGGTATAACTATATTTGTAAATTCAATTCATGGAGAAGATGCCAGCGGACCAGTGGTTACAAATATAGAACATTTTCCAGAGTATCCTACACCAAGTGATTTAATAACCATATATGCAACTGCCAGTGATGAAAATACAGGAGGAAGCGTAATAACCAATTGTAAATTAGAACTAGATTATTCAGGAATATGGAATTTTGCACCTGCAATGGATGGAATGTATAATGAAATTGAAGAGGAAATAAGTTATTTGGTAGGTACTTTAAGTGCAGGACAGCATACAGTAAGAATTAGGTGCACTGATGAAAAAAATAATTTAGGAAGTCCATACAGTTATACCTTTTATGTTAATGCAACTGGAAATGGATCAGGAGTTGAAGATAAAGCTGGACCAATTGTAATAAATTTAGGACATACCCCTTATCCAACTACAGCATCAAATATGACTGTTTGGGGAACAGCAACAGATATATATACAGGTAATAGCACACTTCAAGGATGCAAAGTAAAATTGGATTCCGGAAACTGGATAGAAATTGAAGCAGAGGATGGAGCATGGGATTCAGTAACTGAAGAATTTGAATATAGTTTTGGATTTGTTTCAGTTGGGGAACATGAAGCATATTACCAATGCACTGATGAATGGGGAAGTGTAGGAAATATACAGCAAGATAATTTCTTAATAGTAGATTTAGATCTTATGCTGGTGTTAGATAGATCGGGTTCAATGGATTACTATATCAATAGTATAAGTAATAATGTAATAGTTTCTAATCAAGGGAGTTCATTTGAATTAGTAAAAAGCCTTAACGTATTAGATAATACATCTGGAACATCGAAAATTTCAGTAGAGATAAGAGGAAGTAGCTCAACATATACAGTCTATTATATTGTAACTATAAATGGGGAAACGATAGCAAGTGGGAGTAGAAGATCAACAAGTTATGGTACATTGACACATAATATAGATCTTTCAGAGTATTCTGCCCCATACCAACTTGATCTTTGGATTAGATCAAGTTCAAGTTCATCTTATGCGTATAATAGAAATTTTATATTAGAAAATCCACCAAAAAAGATGGATGCAGTAAAATCTGCTTCAAAAACATTTATTGATATTTCTGGAAGCAGTTTTCAAGCCGGATTGGTGTCGTATAGTAGTAGTGCAACTACAGATAAATTATTAGCGTTAATGAATCCAACAAATAAACAGGCAATTAAAAATTCTATAGATTCTTTGGTTGCATCAGGAGGAACATGCATTGAATGTGGGTTAGTAAACGGAGCAAATGAATTGACTTCTGGAAGAGCAAGACCTGATGCAACAAAAATAATAATATTACTCACTGATGGGGTCCCAACAACAGGAAATTCGATTGACGGAGCAGTATATTGCAGAGATAGAAATATAACTGTGTATACGATTGGATTTGGTTATGATGTTAATCCTGTAGAACTTAAAAATATAGCTTTGCTTACGTATGGAGAGTATTATTTTGCTCCTGATGAAGAAACACTCATAGAAATATTTAATACTTTGGGAAGAGTATTCAAAAGTATAAGCGGATAGAGGAGATAATTTTGAAAGCGCAGGCATCTTTGGAATTTCTGATAATGTTTTCATTCGTTATTCTTTTGTTTAGTTTAATTTTAGGAATATATTTTATGAATCTAGAAACAGCGGATAAAATTAAAAGCAGTTTAGAAGCAAAAAAAATATGTTATGGGGTTTCTTCAACATTGAACTCATTTTCAGCTTTAGGGGAAAATTCAACATATATCTTTGATCTTCCTTATGCTTTAAACAGTGAAGAATACGAGATATGGATATTTGGAGAAAATAGATTAGTAAAAATAAATTATCTTGAACAAGGAATAGGATGTCCGCTTCATTTTTCTAATATACAAAATGGAGCAGGAGAAAGCGATTTTGAAATGGAAAAAAATTCAACTGTTTTTAATTACGGAGGGAGTATAATTGTTCAATAAAAAAGGGCAGCTAAATTCTGTGGATCTTCTGATATCTACTACAGTGTTTGCATTACTTATTGTATTTTTAATCGGATTCTGGTTTGTGGAAATAATGGACATCCAAAAAATAACAAAAAAAACTGAATTAGAAGCACAAGCAATATCTTTATCTGACATTCTTATAAAAAGTCCAGGAGTACCAAAAAATTGGGAAAACGAAAATTCAGAGGAGATAAATATGATAGGATTGGCAAGTTCAGATAATATTATTGATGAGGATAAAGTAAAAAAATTCATAAACATGAGTTATAGTGAAAACAAAGAAATTTTTGGAATTGAAAATGATTTTTATTTTTATATAGAGGATTTAAACGGAAATAGATTATACCAGACAGGAAACAGCACTATAGAAAAACAGTCTGTAACAGTTACAAGATTCGGAGTACTTGATAATATAGAAGTTAAAATGAGACTGATAGTCCATGGCTAAAGGATTTGTATTTTCACTGGATGCAGCATTCGCAGTACTAATATTCGTAATGTTTGTTGCAACATTTGCATATTTTTCTTCACAATCAAGAGATAATGGATATACTATGATTATTTTAGAAAAACAAGCTAATGATGCTTTAATATCTTTAGATAAGTCAGGAGCACTTTCGACCATGGATGATGGAATTATAGGAAACAAACTAAACTCAATGTTCTCGGAATCAATTTCATGGAATATTGAAATGTACTATTATAATTATTCTGGCGGATTTAATCTTGAAGGAAACACAAGTTTTGGAAATGGATATTCAAAAGTAAATAAAATTGTTCTTGCACAGAGGGAATCTGTATTATTTGAAGATGAACAGGTTAAATATTATGTAATCACGAGGTTGAGAGTATGGGTGAAGTAAGGAAAGGAGTTCTTCTTACGTTTTCAATTCTTCTGCTAGCCAGCTCTTTTATATACCTGCTTTCAGCCACTTCAGAATATTCCAATTCAATAAAACAAAATACGAAGATAATATCTGATTTTGAAAGTATAGATGCACAGTATGACTCAATCAGTAATGGAATAAAAAAAATAGCACTTACTGAAGAAGTTGAAATAACTTTTTATGAAAATAATATTTCAATTGGAAGGAATATAGAGTATAGCAATCAATATGAAAAAGATCTTTATAGATTTGTACAATTTGTAGAACTTTTTGGATTAATGGATAATTCTGTAGATATTACGGATGCTAAAAAACCGAAAATGACCATAAATCCGCAAGATATAGATGTTGAATTTTTTGAAAATAAAACCACAGTTACAACACAGGATTTTAATGCAAGTAAAGAGATTGAGGGTTACCAAGTAATTATTTTAACTTCAGCATACACACCCATATTCAATTGGAAAGAACTTAATGAGATTCCTGAATCAGATCCAAATTCGATTTATTTCCACTTGGGTTTTCAGGGATCAAATTTAACTTATTCTGAAACAAAATATCTTGATAGAACTAAAAATAATGAAATTCAACTTTTGAATATGCAAAGCAATGGCACAATGATTTCAGTGGAGTTAAAACCAGGGAGTAATCTAGTAGTAGTACACAATCTAGATATGTATTTAAATATTATAATCGGATTAAATAAATACGCAGAGATAGAATTAGGAAAAAATATTGTAAATGTAAGCATGGGGGAAGATGCTCGAAAAATTGGAAAGGTGATTTTAGGTGAAAGTTAAGGATATAATGAATAAAGATTTTGTTTCACTTCAAGCAGATGATACCTTAGAAATGGTTTTGAAAACATTTGTAAAAAATAATATTACCTCTGCTCCTGTTTTTGATGATGATGAATTTATAGGTATAATAAGCGATGTTGAAATAGTTAGATATTTTATACCAAAAAAATTCCTATTATTGTGGCAACGAAGAGGGCCAACTCCAGTAACAGAGCTAAAAAAATTCATAGCTGGAAAAGCAGTGAAAAAACCAAGGCTTAAACTCAGCTCTGAACAAGAACTTTTCCCAGTATTGAAAAAAATAGTACAAGAAGTTAAATGTATTCCTGTCTTTGAAAATAAAAAATTAGTCGGACTTGTAAGAAGTGAAGACATGAGCAAGTATTTTCTTAAAGAAATAGCAAAAGATTCTGTTGATAAATCATTGACTGAGGGCGCTAGCTGTGACTGTAATACAGTAGTGGATAAATTCCTAATTGAAATTAATAATAAAGAAAAGGTGTCTGCAATAGAACTTTCAAAAAAATTAGGATTGCCGATTAAAACTATTGAAAAATTAGGTGAAAGTTTGGCCAGACACAACCTGATTGGAGTAAAATATTCGTTCATAAAGGGGGCAGAATTCAGGAGGTTAAAAAATGAAAAAAAGTAAAATAAAAGCTGTTAAAGGTAAAGATAAAAAAATCCAGGAAAAAAAAGATGACGTCCCAAAAAAAGTTGAAAAACAGAAAAAAGAGAACGTAAAAAATATTGAAAAAGGAACTAATTATGATGAATATGAAATAGATGGTGGGATCTCCCATGCAAAAATAAAAATAACAAAAAATCCTGAAGATAATGTAAAATCATACATTCTAGAAACTAAAAAATTAAATCCGGCAACAGCTGCTTTCTTAGAAGATATTAAATCAGAATTGTTAAAAAAAGTGAGTATAACAAGCCAAGAAGCTCTTGATATAAAAATGGCCCAGCAACTTAAAGACAAATTCGAGCAATTGGGAAGAGAACTCACAAGAAAAAGAATGCCTCAAATTTCAGAAGAGGATCTTAATAGTATAATCTCTCATTTGATTAATGAAACCTTAGGGTTGGGAGAATTGGAATTTTTATTGAACGATGATTTATTAGAAGAAATTTGTGTTAACAGTTCCCAGGATCCCGTATGGGTTTATCATAGAAAACATGGCTGGATAAAATCCAATATTTATATTCCCACAGAAAACCAAATATGGAATTATTCAGGGGCTATTGCAAGAAGAGTTGGAAGACAGATAAATGTTCAAAACCCTTTATTAGATGCTTATCTTCCAAGCGGAGACAGAGTAAATGCAACATTGATGCCTATTTCTTCATTTGGTAATACAATTACAATAAGAAAATTCGCAAGAAGACCTTGGACAATAACAGATCATATAAGAGCAAAAACTACAAATTCAGAGATTGCAGCATTATTATGGTTAGCAATTCAATATGAAACTAATGTAATCATATCCGGAGGAACAGGATCAGGAAAAACAAGTAATCTTAACGTATTAAGTTGTTTTATACCCCAAAATCAAAGAGTTGTAAGTATAGAACAAACAAGAGAAATAACCCTTCCTTCCTATCTTCAGTGGGTACCATTAACTATAAGGCAACCAACAAATGAAGGCAGGGGGGGAGTGGATATGCTGGATTTGATGGTAAATTCATTGAGAATGAGACCTGACAGAATAGTAGTAGGAGAAATAAGAAGAGCGGATGAAGCCCAAGTGTTGTTTGAAGCAATGCATACAGGACACAGTGTTTATGCAACATTGCATGCAGAAACAGTTGGAGAAACCCTAAGAAGATTAACAAATCCCCCAATAAATATACCAAAAGTTATGTTAGAGTCTCTTCACTTAATTGTAACAATGTATAGAGATAGAAGAACAGGAAGAAGAAGAATTTTTGAAATAGGAGAGGTTATACCTACTGAAAACGAAGGAGTAAAATCTAATATAATATATAGGTGGAAACCATCATTAGATAAGATAGTTCCTGAAAAAAAGAGTATAAGACTGATGAATGCAATAAAAATGTACACTAATATGAGTGATAAAGAATTAAAGAATGACTTAAATAATAGAAAAAAAGTTTTGGACTGGATGGTAAAGGAAAATATAAATGATGTAGATAGAGTAGGAAATATAATATCCCAGTATTATAATGATCCTTCAAGTGTATTAAAAATGGTGAAATAAGAATGATTGAATCAGTACCTTTGATGCCGCTTCCATACAAACCATTAAAACCATTAATCAGAGGATATTTTCCAGTTGCATCTATTTTTTTAAGAATGTTTCCATCCTTGGAAAAAGATTTGGAGGAAATAAAAAGTAAAATTAGCGCAAAAGAATATGTTGGAGGAGCACTGCTATCTTTCACGATTTACTTTTTTTTAATTGGAACGATGTTGGCGATCTGGGGGCTTAGAAATAATTTTTTGGACCTTAATGGAAGAATGATTATTGTAACAATTTCATTGTCTGTATCTTTTGCAATATTTTTCTATACATTATTATTACCTAAATGGATGCTTAATAAGCAAAAGAGAGAACTTGAGAAAAGTCTTTTATTTGCAGCAAGACATCTTATGATACAAACAAATGCAGGAGTTCCGCTATTTGATGCAATAGTTTCTGTAAGTGAGGAATATGGGAATCAAAATTTAGATTATGGGGAAATAAGTAGAGAGTTTAGAAGAATAGTTAAAGAAGTAAAAAGCGGAGCAGATCTAACACAAGCATTAGAAGATAGTGCAAAAAGAAATCCGTCAACATATTACAGAAGAATAATATGGCAACTGGCTAATACAAATAAATCAGGTTCTGAGATAGGGCCGGTACTAAAAAGTATGGTGGAATTTTTATCTGATGAGCAAAGAATAGTTATACAAGCTTATGGATCACAACTGAACCCTTTAGCTCTTTTCTATATGCTTATGTGCATAATAGCTCCAACAATGGGATTAATACTAATGATGATTGCATCAACATTCATAGAATTACCTGTAAATGATTTCACTTTTCCTGTAATATTATTGATTCTTGTAATATTCCAAATAATGTTTATTGGTATGATAAAAAGCAGAAGACCTACGGTGGCGTTATGAATTATAGAGAAAAAATTCAGAAAATGTTGGATAATGCTGATCTTCCTACAACCGCCAGTAGCTTTTCAAGAAAAATGTTCGCATATGGTTTTATATTTGGAGTAATAGCAGTAGCATTTGCTATTTTTTATAATCAAGAATATTTGCTTTCATCTATTATAGGATTAGGCACATTTATTTGTTTTCAGATAATTGTGTACGCCTGGCTTATTATTAAAGCGAATGAAAGAATTGCAAAAATAGAGGATGTTCTTCCTGATTTTCTTGCACTTATGTCAAGCAATATAAGAAGTGGATTAACTCCTGATAGAGCATTTTTACTTTCTGCAAGAAAAGAATTTGGACCTTTGGCAAATGAGATAGATATGGCTGCAAAAGAAACCATTGCAGGAAAACCATTTACAGAGGCATTTATGAGTATGACTCTAAGAATTCAATCAGAAACATTTGCAAAAACAGTAAGACTTATAGTTGAAGGGGTGCGTTCAGGAGGAAATTTATCCGAACTTCTGGACAACACTGCGTTAGATATACGAAGATTTAAATCGATAAGAAAAGAAGTTTCTGCAACTGTTTTAGTATATCAATTGTTTGTTTTTGCTGCTGCAGGATTTGGCGGACCTGCATTATATGCTGTTGCACTTTTTTTAATAGAAATGGTTGCTGGATTGAAGGAAAAAATACATATTGATCCAGCTGTTGCTGCACAAATGCCATTAGTTCAAGGAACTTCAACAATAAGTATAGAAACTGTATTTTTATTTGCCCTTGCATCTATGGCAATAACTTCATTTTTTGGATCGCTTACTGCAGGAGTAATTTCAAAGGGTAAAGAATCAGAGGGAATAATGTTTATTCCTGTTTTATTGTTTGCATCTTATGCAGTGTTCTTTGTAACCGGAGTATTATTAAAAGCAGTTTTGGGAACAATAATTTAAAATTAAAAATAAGAAAAAGATTTTAAAAAATAAAAAAGAAAAAGATAGGATTAAACTACTTTTCCAGTTACTGTTCCTGCATCTTTATATTCAAATCCTGTTTTAGTATCAGTGTAGGATACTTGAACATTTACAGTATAACTAGAACCTGAACTTCCTGGAGTTGTGAACGTTCCAACTGTTACTGTGTCAGATTGTTTCCCATTTCCAAGAGAGAAAGAGGTATTGTATGCTAAACTGTCTGTTCCGAGTGTTGCCACAACAGAAGTTACATTTATGTCACTACCTGCATGATTCTCGAATTTAATCGTCATGACTCCGGCACTAGTTACCTGCCAACCTACAGGAGTTACTGATGCAAAACCAGCTGCTTTACTTCCTGTAAATGATCCTATGTCAAATACTCCTAATGCAAACAATGCACCTACAACCAAAACAATTAGTAGGAGAGCCCAACCATAGGTCATAAGAAAATCCAAACCTGCCTGTGCTTTTCTCATAAAGTTTTCACCGAGAACATATCTTAAGTTTAATTTAAAAAGGTTTCTCCTCATTTTTTGACTTTTGAGATTTTTGATTTTGTTTATAATTTTTCAATATTCTCTAGTGAAATTAAAGTTTTAGTTTCCCCTACTCCTTCAGTATTTCTTAATTCCTGTAAAAGAAGCTTGTTTAGTTCTTCAATTGAGGGGATTCTAACTTTAAGAATTATATCTGTATCTCCTGCGAGGATAGATGCATCTTCCACATAGTCATTTTTTGAGATTTTTTTCAGCAATGCACTTTGGTCTATATGTTTTCCAGGTGGATAAACTACATTTACCAGAATGTATGCAACCATTCCTCTACCTAGTTTCTCTTTGTTTAAATTAATTGTGTATTTTTTTATTATTTCATCTTTTTCCAATTTTTTTATTCTGTGATGAACTGTTGCCAGCGGTATTCCTGTTTTTCTTGCAATCTTGTTCATTGAATATTTTGCATTTTCTTTTAAAAGATCTAAAATCCCAATATCTTTCTCATCTAATTTGTACATGATTGAATAATTGTTCAATAAAATTTATAAATATTGCTAATTTTTAGATATTTGTAGCTAATTTTTTGGGAAATGTTTATATAAAAGGTTATAAGAAATATAAAAATGAGGTGATGAAAATGGTGATACAGGAACGAAAAATAAAAATAATAAAACACTTTAACAAGATGGAAACCTTGCTTGAAGAACTTGCTATGCAGGATGATATAGATAGTGAAAAATTTGAGAATTCTGTATTTCCATTAATCGAAGAAATTCTATTACTAAAGGAAACACTCAGAAATAAAAGAAAAATAAGAGGTGGTTGATATGGTTAGAATAATAAGATTTAACGAAAGGCATACATCAAGAGTAGCGGAAATATTTACTCATGCTACGGATAGACTTAGAAAATCTAAAGGAGGTGTATACCCCGACAAAAAAATAGATGGATGGGCAAAATGGGCAATGGATCCAAAAAATG
>JAQTSF010000024.1 GCA_028711485.1 Candidatus Iainarchaeum sp. | reverse complement strand
AATAAAATTTATAAATAAATCTATTTTTCAAAAAAATGATTCAGCCTTCCTTGCATGAGCTCCAGCCGCATAGTATACATTCCATACATCCTGCCCTAAAAATAAGCCTTGCACCGCAAGTAGGGCAATATTCTTTCTCGTCTTGCATAAGTTAATAAGAAAAAAAAGTTTAATAAGTTAACGCATTTTGTCTTCTGGTGCAAGTTTGAGCACATTCAGGAATTTGGCGAATATGTCCTCTCCTTTTAATTTGGAAAGAATATCTTTTGCAGTACTGATTATTTTTTTATCTGTATCCCCATTGAGCCATAGAATATACATAAGAGCCATAAGTCCTCTTTTTTTGTATTTCCATTGCTTCATCCATTCTTTTATCTGCTTCTGCACTTCTGGTTTTTGTATGAATCTATCAAAATTTTTCGTTCTTCCTTCTTTTTCAGTTTCCATTTTTCTGTTATCAGTGAATTTTTCTGAATCATCCTTTAGTTCTCTATCTGGAACTTTTTCTTCCTTCTGAAAAAACTTTTGTATGAAACCCACTACCATCACAATCACGATGAGATAAAACAGATATTATTTAAAAAGGTTTATTTTTCCAATCAAGGATACATGAAAAGATTTTGTCTTTCACCTATGGCAGGATTTACAGACCCTGCATTTAGGGTTATGTGCGCAAAAAACGGAGCAGATTTTGCAATCACTGAGATGGTAAGCGCTGATGGAATAATTAGAGGTAAAGAAGACGAAACACTGCTTATGCCTAGTGGAAGTCCTCCTACTGCAGTGCAATTATTTGGTTCTGATCCAAAAGTGTTACTCAAAGCATGTGAGTCATTTGAAAAGAGCAAATTTTCGGAAATAAATATAAACGCGGGATGTCCAGTTAAAAAAGTTGTAAAAAAAGGAGCAGGTGCAGAATTATTAAAAAACAGAAAAAGATTAGAGGAAATAGTAGAACAATTAAGCGGCTCAATAAAAAAACCAATAAGTGTAAAAATTAGATTAGGATATGATAAGAAATCTGATTCTATTGAAATTGCAAAAATGCTTGAGAAGAAAGGATGTGATTCGATAATTGTTCATGCAAGAACTGCAAAACAAATGTATTCTGGAGATGCTGATTGGAGTTATATAAAAAAGATAAAAGAAAATGTTTCAATAAAAGTATTCGGGAATGGGGATATCCAAAATTGGAAAGATGCATATAGAATGATTACAGAAACTAGTTGTAATGGGGTTTACATCGGAAGAGCAGCCAGTGCGAACCCATTAATATTCAAAGAAATTAAAAAGAAAATTAGTATTGAGAATAATAAAGAAAATGTAAAGAAATGGATTTATGAATATTTTAAATTAAGAAAAAAACTAAATTTAAAATCCAGCAGTATGAAAGCAATTGCAGTTAAAGCCTGTAGAACATTTGAAGGAGCAAAAGAGATGAGAATGAAAATTGCCCAGAGCAAAACAGATGAAGAAATAGTCGAATTGTTCCGTTAGAGTCCGAATTTATCTATTATTTTCTGGGTTTTCAAATTATCCTTGTCAACACTTTCAGTTAATTTTATGATTTCCACTCCTTCTGGTTTAATAAAATCAGGCTGATCATACCCATAAACAATAATATTAGGATGAACTTTGGAAACTAAATCCTCAGGTTTTTCCATTCCTAAAATAGTCAAATCCACGGGTTTGAGCATTTCTACCATATTAGCCCGGTATTCTTGAGAATGAATTGGCTTTCTTCCTTTTTTTGAAATATGGCTATCTTTTGCTATTGCAACAATTAAGATGTCCCCTAATTTTTTCGCCTGTGTAAGAGTGTAAATATGGCCCATATGGATGATATCAAATACTCCTCCCGTGAGCACTACTTTTATTTTGGAACGAAATTCTTTTTTAAGCGAATATCCTGATAAAGAATGTGAAAGCATTGATTTTTCTTGTTCTGAAAGTGAAGAATATATTTCTGGTGTAATACCTGGATTAAGAAGCATGAGATATAAACGAATAATAAGTTCTTTTTCCATCAAAATAGCGTAGAGACAAACAATTTTAATCCCTTCTGAGAATAGTATACTTGGGGAAAATGGCAAAACTAGATTATAAAGGGGATGTGGCAAATGCGCTTAGGAGAAACCCTCTAGCTGAAAAGAAGGCAGAGGAAACAGTGGAAACTATTTTTAAAAAACTAAAAACAGTAATGGAAGAGAATATAGAAAAATCTAATGGAAAAAAAGAATAAAAGATTTCCACTCACTTTATGGATAACACCTATTTATTGTTCGTGGGAATGGAATAGCATCACGTATATGATTAAGATTAAGCACCCATTTAACAAGTCTTTCAATTCCCAATCCAAAACCCGAATGAGGAACAGAACCATATTTTCTCAAATCTATATACCATTGGTAATCTTTTGGATTTAGTTTATTTTCCTCAATCCTTTGCATAAGTTCATCATATTTCCATATTCTTTCGCTTCCTCCAATAATCTCACCATGGCCATTTGGTGCAAGAAGATCATTACAAAGAACCGTTCCTGGTTTATTGGGATCCTCAGGCATATAAAATGCCTTTATATCTTTTGGAAAATGATGCACAAAAAGAGGTTTTTCATATCCTTTTGTAAGCAAAGCTTCTTCATCTGCACCAAAATCTTCTCCATATTCCATTTTTCCTCCTAATTCATTTATTCTCTCAACTGCTTTTTCATAATCCATTCTTTCAAAAGGAGCAGATGCTTTTTTCAAAACCTCTGGGTCTTGACCAACAGATTCCAAAAGAGAGGAATGATTTTTAATTAAATTTTGGACAACTTCAACAATCATTTCTTCTTGAAGATCCATATTCTGTTTCCAATCATAGAAAGCCATTTCAGGTTCTAAATGCCAGTATTCTGCAAGATGTCTTATTGTTCTGGATTTCTCTGCTCTAAATGAAGGTGCTAGAACATAAACTTTTTCTAAAGAGAAAATATATGCTTCGGCATAAAGTTGTCCTGATTGACTTAGATAAGCTTTTTCTCCGAAATAATCAAATTCAAATAAGGTGGATCCTCCTTCGCATGCAGAACCTGTAATTATTGGAGGCGGAAGTTCATAGAATCCTTTTGAGTTGAAAAATTCTCTTAAATAATTAACAGTATGATGTCTTAATCTAAATATATTTGTCATTTTTTGAGAACGTATCCATAAATGCCTTACATCTAAAAGAAACTCATCAGAAAGATCCTTAGAAATTGGAAAAGGTTCACCATTATTTATTGTTTGGAAATCGCTAACTTGTAGTTCATACCCTCCGGGTGCTCTTTCATCTTTTACAAGTTTTCCTGAAACAATGACAGAACTTTCGATATAAATTTCTTCTGCATTTTTCCAGCTTTTTGAATCCACTTTATCTTTTTTTATAGTGCATTGTAATATACCTGTTGAATCTCTAATAATTGCAAATGCCATATTTCCGCTAACACGGTGCCTATATATCCAGCCTTGAATTGTTGCTTGCTTTTCTTCTTTAGAAGTGATTAAATCTAATATATAATTTCGCATAAAAATAGAATAAGAGGAAAGAAATAAAAAGATGGTTGAAAAACAAAAAACAAATATTTTAATCCCTTTTGAAGCATATTGGTAAGGGTATGTCTGAATTAGGTTTTAGAGCAAAAAATCATAGGGTGACCGGTGGATCAGACTCTGGAAGAGAAAGAAGTAAATCTTTATTTACACGAAGATCTGGATTGTTATTAGAAAGAATAGTATATTTTAGAGTTACGATGGAACAAGTAATAGAACAGTATTTGCGAGCATATCCTGGAAAAGAAGTTGAGAGTATAAAAAGAGCCTATGCCTATGCATTAAGAAAACATAATGGTCAAACCAGAGCAAGCGGACTCCCTTATATAGAACACCCTTTAGCAGTGGCTCTTGAAGTTGCAAAAAGAGGATATGGAAGAAAAGTAATAATTGCTTCACTTCTGCATGATGTTATAGAGGATTGTGGAGTAACAATACTAGAAATAAGAGAACTATTTGGAGCAGCTATTGCAAAAAAAGTTGCACTGCTTACTAAACCAAAATGGTTTGATGGAAGATGGGTGTGGGCAAATCAAAGAGAATACTATACAATGGAACAAAGAGAACAGGATAGACATGAAGAAAGAGCAAGAGAACATTATAAAAGAATAATTTCTTCCGGGGATATGGATGTTATAGTTATAAAATTTTTTGATGGGAAAAATAATCTTGAAGAAATGGGTTCACTTCCGCCATGGAAAAGAACCAGAAATGTTGGAACACTTGTGGAGAGAATATTGTGGCTGGCTCCTAGAATACTAAGTGCTGATGATTATTTTGCATTAGTTAGTGAAATGCAAATATTCGGTCGTGAGATTCCGGAAAGTTTGCTTCCAAAAAAACCAGAAGGTAAAGTTGTAGTACTTCCTTCAAGAGGAAAATTGGATCTGGATCTACTGATTAGAATACCACCCCCAACCCCAGATTATGTTAGTTTATATTGGGGAAATGATGAATTCGAATTAGGTTTTCCAACTGTTTGTGAACAACATGCATTAGGAGTTTTGCTGCGTGTTTTTGAGAGACATGAAATAAGAAGAACACAAAGTCTTGTTGCTCCAGGAGTAGGAGCTCATGAAGTATTATTTAGAATAAGTAGAGATAGAATGACATTAGAAGAAGCAGGAACCTTTGCAACATATGCATTTAATGAAATATTATAATAAAAAGAAGAAAAACCGACAGCCTTTTGAATCACTACTCGTTCGGCTCTGCCGAACGGACAAAGAACTAAGTTCTTTGGATTTGACATAAGTTCATACTATTCCAAAAGTGTGAAAAAATAGAAAAAATAAAAAAAATTAAGCTTTTTTCGGAGTTATATCAAGAACTACTCCTGCCGCAACTGTTTGTCCCATATCCCTTATTGCAAATCTTCCTAATGGAGGGAATTCCTGGAACTTTTCAACAACAATTGCTTTTAGTGGTTTTATCTTGACAACTGCAACATCACCGGTTTTAATGAAATCAATTTTTCCTGGAACAGGTTGCCCTGTTTTTGGATCTTTCTTTTCAACAATTTCAGTTATCCTTCCTGCAAATTGTGCAGTATGAATATGGAAAACTGGTGTATAACCTATTGAAATTGCTGTTGGATGATTTAAAACCACAATCTGTGCTTTAAATTCGTCTGCAACTGTTGGCGGACTATCAGAAGGACCTATAACATCTCCCCTCTTAACATCTTTTTTATCAACACCTTTTAAGTTGAAACCAACGTTGTCTCCTGGAACAGCTTCCTTAAGTTCTTGGTGATGCATTTCAATCTTTTTAATTTCACCTTTTGAACCTGATGGAGAGACCACTACAGTCATATTAAGTTTCATTATTCCTGTTTCAACACGACCAACTGGAACAGTACCATGACCAGTAATTGAAAACACATCCTGAATAGGTAATCTCAATGGTTTATCAACTGGTTTTGGAGGAGCTACAAACTCATCAACTGTTTCAATGAGTGTTTTTCCTGTGTACCATTTCATATTTTCAGATTTCTTTGTTACATTATCCCCTTTATATGAAGAACATGGAATAAATGGAACCTTATCTATTTTGTAACCCATACCAGAAAGAAGTTTTGATGCTTCTTCCTTTATTTGTTTGAATTTTGCTTCATCATAATTTACTGCATCCATTTTATTGATGTTAACAGCAAGCTGATTGATTCCTAATACTTTTGCAAGGAATGCGTGTTCTTTTGTCTGAGGTTCAATACCATCTTTTGCAGAAATAACCAATACTGCAGCATCTGCCTGAGAAGTACCTGTAATCATGTTTTTTACAAAGTCCTTGTGTCCAGGCGCATCGATAATTGTAAAATAGTGTTTTGCGGTTTTGAATTCCTTGTGAGAAACATCTATAGTTACTCCTCTTTCTCTTTCCTCTTTAATCGTATCCATTACGAATGCAAATTCGAATGTTGCTTTTCCGATTTTCTCAGCTTCTTCTTTCAATTTTTTCATTGTCTGTTCTGGAATTGCGCCAGTTTCATAAAGCACTCTTCCGACAGATGTTGATTTACCTGAATCCACATGTCCGATAAAGACAAGGTTTATGTGTTCTTTTTCTGCCATATTAACTACACCTCATAATCATATTATTTATTAGAATTTTATAGATAACAATTCTAAAATAGCAGGTAAATTACAAACAAAACGATTTTTAAATATATATACTGAACCGCTAAATTTTGAAAGGGGAGATGGTACACCAAAGGCTCCATCTTACCCCCCACTCCATTGCTCAGTAACGAGCAAACCATTAAGTAGTAGAAAAAGATTTATATAAAATTCTTTTTCTCCCGTGGGAACAATTACACAGCAATATACGGATTGCAAAAAAAGAATATTTTAATAGAGATTTGTAGAATAGTATTTCTGCCCTCATGGTATAGTTTGGATAGAACACAGGATTGCGGATCCTGGGACCCGAGTTCGAAATAAATTAAAATTGTGAAAATCTCGGTGAGGGCGAATTGATTTTTTTTGTACATACTTTTATATCTTTAACTAATTAATGAATAATTGGTGTAATAATGAAATTAAAATTTTCAGCAAATAAAAAAACTGATTCTCAAAATGAAAATAGAAGAGTAAGAAGAGAAAGTGAGAGATTATTTAATTTTATAAGAAATAGATTTGGAACAGTTTTATTAGCTGGAATATTAGGAACTGCTGCATTATATGGTTGCGAGAATAATACACCACAACCAAGATTAACATTTTTAGATGTTGGACAAACTCCACAGGAAGATACAAATATATATTTAGAGGATTCTGGAACCCCGGATTCTACAAGACCTCCAAGAGATGTAAAAGTAATTCCAGATATCCAACAAGATCCGGATACGGGACCAGAAGCAAAAGATTCTGACGGAAAAGAATTATCTGATGCTAAAGCAGTAGAAATTGAAGAGGATACTTCTGTTTTGGATTTAAGTGATGCGATTGGAGAATTAACTGATGGGGTATTGGATAGTGAAGGAGACGCCCCTAATTTAGATAGTACAGAGGAGATTGAAGATTCAAAAGAACTTGTAGATGTTAAAGCTGAACTTGATTTGGAGTATTCGGATGATGGAACAGTTTGGGAAATTCCTGTGTGGGATGTTTCGGATAGTGAAGATTCAACTGACTCTGAAGAAATTGCAGATTCAGAAAGTTTAGAAGATACTGAAAACGGAACAGATGTCCCTGTTTTTGATGTTGATATGGACTGTGCAATTGATACTGAAACCAGTGTTGATGCAGGAGAAATTATAGAAAGTAACTGGTGGAATGGAAATTGGGTAAATTGTACTGAAATAGATATTGTCGGAGAATTTCCTGAAGGCTATGCACATAAAGTAGTTTTACATCCTGGGGTAATAGATTATCAATTATTTAATGTAGATGGAAGTGATGTGAGATTTTTAGAAGGAAATTGTTTGAACCCTAATCTAGAAATGGGAGAATTAAAACATTGGATAGAAAGTTGGAACCACGAAGGAGAATCTGTTGTGTGGGTAAGAACAAGCACTCCTAATGTAGGAACTATTGCTATGTATCATGGAAATCCAACTTCAGAAAGCACTTCTAATGGAAAAGGAACTTTTCCTTTATTTGATAATTTTGAAGGAGAAACCTTGGATCCGCAATGGGTTTTGGGAGGAGTTGGTTCAGTAAAAGTGGAAAATGGATATGTAACTCCTGCAAGTTATGGGAGCGGAGTTTCATGGTATGGACCGGATTTAAATTATGCCTTAAATAGTGAATTATCGAGCTATGGATGGAAAGTGTTATATTATTTCGCACATGTTCCAGATTCATCAGAAGATATAGGAAGATTAATTTTAAGATTTAAAAACAGCTCTGGAGCTACAGATGAAATGCGAGCAATGGATACTCTTTCAGTAGAAAGTGGTTTAAAAATAAAAGTTCCAAATCAGGATATATATGTGTGTGATCAAGGAATGTGTCTTTCTGATGGATGGCACTTGTTTGAAGGAGTAAGGGATGGAACAACACTAACAGTGTGGTTTGACGGGAATGTGTTAGGCAGTTGGGATACTGATGAGGTTTTAAGTTCCGGATTTGAAGTTAAATTTGAAAAATATTCAAATAACGCTGAACTTGACATTAGAGTAAATAGTGTAATAGTATATAACTACATGGCTGATTTACCAGAATATATGGTAATAGATACCACAGGAGTTCAATAAATACTTTTTTATCTTTATTCTATTTAATGTTTAAACGATGGAAGGAGCATTGTATAAACAATTGGAAGATGGAAAAATACAATGTAACGCATGCTCCAGAAATTGTGTTATAAGTGAAGGAAATGCAGGATTTTGCGGAGTAAGAAAAAATAAAAAACAAAAACTTGATCTGATTGTATATGGAAAACCATGTTCTGCATGTGTTGACCCTGTGGAAAAAAAACCATTATTTCATTTCCTCCCGGGTTCTTTTGCATATTCTCTAGGTACATACGGATGCAATTTTTCCTGTGATTTTTGCCAGAATTATGATATTTCACAGGCTCCAAAAGATCATTCTGAAAGATTTGAAAGAATGTTAAAGAATCTTGAGGATTTCCCACCAAAAAAAATTGTGGATTATGCAATGAGAGAAAATTGCAGATCAATTGCATATACATATAATGAGCCTACAATTTTCAGTGAATATGCTTATGATATAGGTATGATTGCAAAAAAAGAAGGCCTGAAAAATATTTATGTAACAAACGGATACCAAACAAAAGAATGCTGGGATTATGTAAGTGAATTTCTTGATGCTGCAAACATTGATTTGAAAGGAGATGACACTTTTTATAAAAAACTTTGCGGTAATGCAAGAGAAGAACCTGTAAAAGAATCAATAAAATATGCTAAAAAGTTAGGTATGTGGGTAGAAGTTACAACATTATTAATAAAAGATGAAAATGACGATGTTGATTTTCTAAAAAAAACTGCAGAATTTATTTATTCAATAGATCCTGAAATGCCTTGGCATATAACTGCATTTTATCCATGTTATAAAATGAGAAACAAACAACCTACTTCCTTAGAAATGATGATAAAAGCAAGGATTATAGGGGAAGAAGTCGGACTTCAAAATGTTTATTGTGGAAATGTAATTTCAAAATATGAAAATACAAATTGTCCTAAATGTAAAAAAACAGTTATTGAAAGATGGGGATTCAATATAACAAAAAATAATGTTGTTAGTGGAAAATGTGGTTATTGCGGAAAAAGAATAAGTGGGGTGTTTGAATGACCGTAAGATATCCTGCTGCTGCAGGAACTTTTTACCCTAGTGAAAAATCAGAGTTACGAGAAATGATAAATTCATTTATTGAAAGTGCTGAAGAAAAAGAAATTGATGGTGAATTGAGAGCACTTGTTGTGCCCCATGCAGGTTATATTTATTCTGGCCCTGTTGCTGCAGTTGGATATAAATTATTACAAAAGAAAAAAAGAGAGTATGAAAAAATAGTTTTGATAGGTCCATCCCATTTTACAAGATTTCCTGGAGTAGCACAATCAGAA
>JAQTSF010000123.1 GCA_028711485.1 Candidatus Iainarchaeum sp. | reverse complement strand
AAATAAATGTGAGTTTATAATTCGGTGCACCCAGGTAGGAGCTGGAAAAATTAGGATTATCCACCAACAAAACATCTTTTATTGAATCTAATCCATTTGCAGTTGGACAGGATAATGATAAAACACCGCTTATTATCGCCTGTGATTTTTTGATATTTAGTTTTGCTACAGATAAGATTTCACTTTTTAATTTTTCAGGAAAATCAATTCCTTCAAGAGCACTTTCCCCTTCTTTAAAACATTCTTCAAAACAGGAGAATACATCATCGTATTTTTCTTCTATTTTAGCAATATACTCCTCAATTTTAACTTTTTTAAGCTTAGAATTATTGAGTGCTATTTCAAGAAGTTTTTCTCCTCTTTTTGCCCGTTTTATACTATCTAGTTTTTTTCTTTTTTCATCTTCTGTTACTGATTTAAGTGAGATATCTACTTGGTTTTTTTCTGGATCAATATGGCATACCTTAACCACTAAGGTCTGGCCTTCAGATATAAATTCGTGAATATTTTTTACCCATCCACTTGAAACCTGAGAAATGTGCATAAATGATTCTATTTTATATTCTGGAATTTCACAGAATGCGCCATAAGGCATTACTTTTTTCACAACCGCAATAAGAATCTCATCTCTTTCAGGAAAATCCACTAAATCAACCTCAATTATCTAAAACTATTTCTCCGATTATATTCGCACTTCCACCTGAAGGTTCCGCTATTTCAGTTTTGCAAGAGGAACAGTATATAGAAGCTGTTGTAGCACTATAAATAATATTAATGTTCCCGCATGATGGGCATTTCACTTTCAAGAATTTCCCAGACATCCGAACACTTGCTATGCGAATTCTATCTTTTTAGTGGTTCGTCCACCGATAGTTCTATTGTGTTTTTTTGAGCATACTGAGCATGTAAGAGTTATTACTTGTTTCTTTCCTTGTTTTTTAACTGTCTTTTCTCCTGCTCTTTTTCCTCCGAACCCTTTTAATCTTCTTTTGTGTTTTCTGTTTCCGAATGCCATTGATCTTGCTCTTCCTTTGCTTGCACCCTTAACTTTGTGCGTGGTGTGTTTTCTGCAAAACGGGCAATGCGTTCTAACTTCTTTTGGATATTTCACTACAATCACCTTTAAATCTAAATTTTTTCTGCGATATTTTCTTTTAAAAGCCATTCTATTTCTGCTTTAGGTATAGAGAGTATTTCACCTTTTTTGAAAGGTCCGTAAAGGTTGCTGTCTGCTCCTTTATACTGCTCTAAATCCTTGAGCATTTTAATCTTTTGTACAGCAGGCTTTATATCACTTTCTGAAAAGGCCCTACCCCTGTATTCATTAATTATATCGTGTACTTGATCAAAAATTTCTTTTTCCTGTGTAATTAAACCTGAACTGGATTTTTCGCTTCTTAATGCCATTAAAAGAATTTTTTCCTCTCTTTTTGAACGTATTGTCGAAATAATCCTCTTTAAATTTTCGTATTCTCTTACTGCAACAGTTGAACCTTCTTTTGATTCTTCTTTTTTACTCTTTAAAAGTAAAAATGCCTCTGAATAAAAGTTCTCATCCAAAGATGCAAGAGAACCATTTTCAAGCTCTTTTTTCTGTATTTCCCTAAGAGAAGAATAAGTCAACATAGTATCGTATTAATATGGTAAGGAAAATTTAAAAACAAAACTAATCTTTTTTGTGTTCAGACCAGTTCTCTTTCTTTTTTTCTTTTTCAGATTCTTTCTTTTCAAGTGCAACTATTTCTGTTTTTTCTCTAAGTTTCTTTAATTTTAATTTTACCAGAATCCAATGTATAAAGCCTTCTGCAAAACTTTTTGCTGGAACAATTAATGGAGTGTAAAATGGCTCTTCTTTTCTTCTAACTGAAAATTTCATAGGTGAAGGTGAACCGAGTCCAGGTTCTCCTTTTTCTTCATCTAAACAGGTTTTGCATAATTTTCTTCCGTTGTGAATATAGAAAAAATCATGAATTGTTTTGCCGCATCTTTCGCAGTGGTCCTGTTTTAGTGTTTGTTCGTGCCTTCCTTTCCCTTTTTCATATTTAGGTTCATGTTCCTCTCTTAGATCCATTACACAATAGGGACAATACCACTGGCCTCTATACATTTGCAGTTCCAATGCAGGAAGATACATACCACATTTCATACACTGTTTATTCATTCCATAAAATAAACAAGAGTGACAATAAGGCATTCCATCTGTTCCATATTGCGCAGCTTCTTGACCACAACGGATGCATTTCATTAAATTTATAATAATCAGAATAATTTATATAAGTAGATAATTAGTCAAAAGCTGGAAAAAGAATAGAAGTATATGCACATGGCTTTTGCAACCATGCTTTTGCCATAAGTAGATAATTAGTCAAAAGCTGGAAAAAGAAAAAAAAGAAAAAAAGAAAGAAATTATTGCAGAGCTGCAATGAATTGCTGTGCTGCTGTGAGGGTGTCTTCTGCAGTATAACCTGCAACGACTATTGTTGATCCCACTTTGGTTACAAC
>JAQTSF010000122.1 GCA_028711485.1 Candidatus Iainarchaeum sp. | reverse complement strand
CACGAATAGCTTCTCATCTATGATTAAATCCGCATGAGTTATCTTTCTTTTCATTGGGAAATAAACTTTTTGTGCCCGTTCTTGTAAATCTTTAGCTGCAAAAATTACTCTTTTAGCAAAACAAAAAGAAATTCCATAAAAAAGATTTTCTAAATAGAGGGATACTTTTTTAAAAATATTTTTTTCCAATTTGTGGCCATCAAAGGTATTCCCAACTATCTGAACTATATATTTGGTTTGCGTCCAAAAAGTAGCATAAAGCATAGCAAAGCATTCCCTTGTAGTCCCAAGATTTACCAGTAAATCGACTTGGTTTTCTTTGCAAAACTTCCTTAAATCCAACACGAAATTCACTTTACCCTCTCTTAACTCCACTACCCTAAGATCTTTCAAATTGTATTTGTTCTGAGAAGGGGGGGTGACTAAGATTAACTCTATCTCTTGAGGGAGGTATCTCCTTGCAAAAGCTACCCGGTTCTCTGCGTGGGAAGAGAAATTGGTGGTAAAAAAACAAATTTTCTTTATCACAAAAATAGTCTACTATAACCATTTATATATTTAATTATAGTAAAGATTAAATAACTCTTTTAGCAATTCTTAGAATGGACTTAAACGGAAAAAGGATTTTAGTTACGGGGGGAGGTGGATTTATAGGGAGCCATGTTACAGAGGAACTTGTGCGAAGAGGAGCTGTTGTTCGATGTTTTTTGAAGTATAACTCTAAAGGGAACCTAGGAAATCTAGTTAAAATTCCCAAAGAAATTTTTGATAAACTAGAGATTGTGCGGGGGGATATTCGAGATTTGGAAGATGTAAAAAAAGCTCTTAAAAATTGTGAAGTGATTATACATATGGCTGCATTAATCTCTATCCCTTACTCTTATGAAAATCCTCGAGGATACTTTGAAACAAATGCCTTAGGGACTTTAAATGTTTTGGAAGCTGCCCGGGAAAACTTAGGCATAAAAAAAATTGTTGTGACTTCTACTTCAGAAGTTTATGGAACAGGAAAATATTCTCCAATGGATGAAAACCACCCCCTTCAGGCGCAGTCCCCCTATGCTGCCTCCAAAATTGCTTCAGATAAAATAGCAGAAAGTTTCTTTAAATCTTTCAACCTTCCTATTGCCATAATAAGACCCTTCAATGCCTATGGACCAAGACAATCTTTGCGAGCAGTTATCCCAACAATTGTTCAACAAGCAGTTACTACTAAGACGATAAAAATTGGCTCCCTTAATCCTAAAAGGGATTTCACATTTGTTGAAGATGTTGCAAGAGGTTTCGTTAAAGTTGCTGAATCAGAAAGTTCGATTGGGGAGATTATTAATATCGGAAGTGGGAATGCCATCTCGATTGGAGAAGTTATTGAAAAAGTAAAGCAAATTATGGGCAAAGATTTTGAAATTGAACTTGATTTAGAAAAAATTCGTCCAGAAAAAAGTGAAGTGAAATTATTAATCTGTGATAACAAAAAAGCCAAGGATCTTTTGGAATGGGAACAACGAGTTTCTATAGAGGAAGGGTTAAAAGAGGTTATTAATTATATAAAGAAGAATCTGTATGATTACAATTCTGAAAAAGATTTGAAATAAAATGAAAATTATAATATTGGCTGGGGGGAAAGGGAAACGATTAAGACCTTACACACTAGTCTTACCCAAACCCCTTCTTCCAATCGATGATGAACCCATTCTTGATAAAATCCTAAAAACACTTAAAAACCAAAAAGTTACTCAGATTTTTTTGTCGGTTAATTATAAATCTTATTTGTTCAAGATGATTTATGGGCATGGAGAAAAATTTGGGATGAATATCGAATATATCGAAGAAGAAAAACCACTTGGTACTGCTGGTCCAATAGGATTAATACGCGAAAAAATTTCTGAAAATTTGTTTGTAACAAATGGAGACTTAATCTGTAACCTCGATTTAAAAAGAGTGGAAGAATTCCATAACCGGAATAATTGTGATATCACTGTAGTGACAAGGGGAATTGAAACCCCCATAAACTTTGGTGTTTTGAGAATGATTGAGGGAAAAATTGTTGATTGGGCAGAAAAACCAAAAATTTATTCAGAGATTAGTGCGGGAATGTATCTTCTCAATCCACGAATATTAAATGAGATTCCAAAGAATGAATTCTTCAATATGCCAGATTTAGTTAAAAAGATAATTGAAAAAGGAGGAAAAGTTAAAGGGTTTCATTATGATGGCGAAGTCTTAGATGTCTCTAATTTGGAAGAGTATAAAAAAATCCGAAGAAATAACAAAAGATGATAATTTTAACTGGGGATGTTCATTCTCAAACCATGGGGGGGTGGGAGCAAGAAAAAATTGGTTCTGAGATTCTTGCTTCAAAAAAATATCTAGAAATTTTAAAAAAAAATCAAATTAAAGCAACTCTTTTTATTAACGGAATCTGCCTTCATAATCCGGGAGAGAAGATGAAAATGAGGGAATTGCTAACCTACGATGTGGAATTGGGAGGACACACTTACAATA
>JAQTSF010000121.1 GCA_028711485.1 Candidatus Iainarchaeum sp. | reverse complement strand
AGAATTTAGATTTGAAATACAAGTTCAGACTGTTGAAATGAAAGAAAGAAGAGAAGATGGAGTCCTTTATCATGCAGGGTATAAAGGATGTGTATTAAGTCCTAAGCAGTTGAGAGTTCTAGATTACTTAAGAAAAACAATTGAAGCAGGGGATACTTCATTAAGGGGTGTTCAAAGGAACATAGTAGAAATACATGAGATATTGGGAGAAAAACAAAGAATTGTTTTTGTGCCCCTTCCAGAGGAAGTAACTATAGCCGATTTGATTGCAATGACAGTTGGAAAGAGAAATTTTGCAGAGGTAAGAGAGTATTATAGAACAAGTGGGGAAATGGTATACGTAAACTCCTATTCTTCAATGTTTGAAATTTTTAGAAGAACAGATACTGCAAATACAATTTTTGGAGTAGTTTTAGGAGAAACAAATAGAGATACTGAAAAAGCAATTATAGACAAAATGAAAAGAGCAGCATTGATAAATCCTCCAACAACTTTTGAAGGGCAAGTTCTAGCATACAGACTTCTTGGAACAAAATAGTTATAACAAAGAGTGGGAAGGATCTTTTAGAACATTAAGAACCACGCTGGTATTTGTTCTTTCAACATTTGGAAGATGTAATATTTTCTTAATTAGATTACTGAATTCACCCCTATTTTTACACATAACGATTACAAAAGAATCATATTGACCAGTTACGTCATATACTCCAATAACCCCGGAAAAACTGCTGATCTTTTTTTGGGTTTCTAGTAAAGAACCTCTTGAAATAGTAATTTGCACTATACCCATAAATTCATATCCAAATTTTATAGGATCAGTTATCACAGAATAGCCTGTGATTATTTTTTCCTTTTCTAATTTTTTTATTCGATCTATAACTGTTACAGTACTCACACCTAACTTAGAAGCAAGTTTTCTATAAGAAATACGGCTGTTCTTTTTAAGCTCATTTATTATCTCCGAGGATATCTCATCAGACATATGATCAGTTTTCATAAAAAAACCTTTATTTTATTATACAAATGGATTTTTATTAGTTAAAAATATAAACGTTTGTATATTTCTTTTAGGAAAAGTATAAAAACAAGCAATAAAAAGTATACAAATTTAAAACAAAGAGGGGGGATTATGGAAAAAGAAATAGAAAATGTATTAAGAAAAGTAGAAGAGGATAAAGTAAAATTTGTTAACATGCAATTTACGGATATTTTTGGAGTAGTTAAGAGTGTTACAATTGGGGTAAAGTATCTTGAGAATTCTTTTAACGATGGAACCTGGTTTGATGGTTCTTCTATAGAGGGATTTGCAAGAATTCATGAGAGCGATATGTTCCTTAAACCCGATCCAGATACATATGCTTTAATTCCATGGCTGAATTCTGAAGAAGGAAATACTGCAAGATTTATATGCGACGTGTATAAACCAAATGGAGAGGTTTTTGAATGTGATCCAAGAGCGATATTGAAAAAAGTGCTTAAGGAAGCAGCTGGAATGGGTTTTGAGTATAACACTGGTCCGGAATTAGAATTTTTTCTTTTTAAAAAAGAGAATCAATGTGACCGAATAACTTCGGTCACATCTCCACAATTTTCAAAAATTGTGGATGGACTAAAAACCCTCCCGAATGATAAAGGAGGATATTTTGATCTCTCAATGGATAAAGCTTATCAGATAAGAAGAGAAATGGTTACCACTTTAGAAAAATTTGGAATAGATGTAGAGGCCTCCCATCATGAAGTTGCACTAGGGCAGCATGAAATAGATTTTAGATATGGAAACGCGCTTAAAACTGCAGATAGCGCAACCACAATGAGATTTGTACTTAAGGCAGTTGCTGAAAAGTACGGATTGCACGCAACATTTATGCCAAAACCAATATCTGGGATGAATGGAAGCGGAATGCATGTACACCAGAGTTTGTTCATGGATGGGGAAAATTTATTTTATGATCCAAATGATAGATATTTACTTTCAAAAACAGCAAAGCAATTTATAGCAGGACAGTTAAAACACATCAAAGCAATGAGCGCAGTAATATCCCCAACCGTTAATTCATATAAGAGATTAACTCCTGGATATGAGGCTCCGGTATATATAAGCTGGGCGCATACAAACCGTTCTGCACTTATAAGAATTCCAAGGATACCTAAGGAAAGAACAAAATCTGCAAGAGCAGAATTAAGAAGTGCAGATCCTAGTTGTAATATTTATCTTGCATTTGCAGTAATGTTGAAATCCGGATTAGATGGAATTAAGAGCAATATGGAAGCTCCTGAACCTATAGAGGAAAATTTATATCAATTTAGTGATGAGAAATTATTGGAAAGGAAAGTGGAACAGCTTCCTTATTCTTTATGGCAGGCATTAAAAGAATTAAAAGAAGACGAAGTAGTAAAAGAAGCAATTGGAAAAGAAGCATGTGAGAAATATATAGCTGCAAAAACAAAGGAATGGGATGAATATAGACTTCAGGTTACTCCATGGGAAATTGAAAAATATTTGGAGGTATAT
>JAQTSF010000120.1 GCA_028711485.1 Candidatus Iainarchaeum sp. | reverse complement strand
AAGTATAGGAAAACTTATAAAGAAATTGCAGCCATGAAAATTGAGGTTGAAAATATTGAAAGTGCAAGATTTTTTGAAAATATTTCTTTTCCTTTTCTTGGTTTTTCCTTTATTGTTTCTTTTGCAGGTTTTTCAAATCCAAGTGCAATTGCAGGGGGCCCATCCATTATTATATTTACAAATAATATTTGTAAAGGTGTTAGCAAATTCGGAAGACCGGAGAAAAAACTTGCAAAAAAGATAATTAAAAGTGCAAGATTAGTTGAAAATTGGAATCTTATAAAATTTAATATATTGTTGAAAATTGTCCTTCCATAGTTTATCGCAGTAATTAAAGTTGAAATATTATCATCAAGAAGAACCAGATCTCCTGCTTCTTTGCTTACGTCGCTACCGCTTCCCATAACTACCCCCACGTGGGATTTTTTGAGCGCAAGAGCATCATTAACTCCATCTCCGCTAACAACAACAATTTCTCCTTTTTTTATCAAAAGTTCGACAATTCTTAATTTGCTTGAGGGAGTAGCTCTTGCAATAATCTTAACTGAATCCAAAATAGAGGATAGTTTTTCATCAGAGAAATTCTCTATTTCTCCCCAGGAAATAGCATGCTGAGCATCTGAGATTAAATTCACACTTTTTCCTATTTCAAAGGCAGTTTTAAGGTTGTCACCTGTAAGCATAATTACATTTATTCCTGCATTTTTTGCAATTTTAATGGTTTGATCTACTTCTGCTCTTGGGGGATCTATAAATGCAAGAAAACCTAAAAAAATCAAATCTCTTTCAGCATCATTGGAAGTTAAATTAGAAAGTTCTTTATGTGCAACGGCGATTACCCGCATTCCTTTATTGGTTAATTCTTCTAATGAAAGATTTACTTTAATCTTTTCGTTATCATCTAGTACAAAAACTTTTCCATCATTTTCTATTTTTGTGCATCTTGATAATATTTTTTCAGGAGCACCTTTTACTATAGAAATTTTTTTCCGACCTAATTGAAAAATAGTACTCATCATTTTCCTTTCAGAATCAAGAGGGTAAAACGCAAGCGGTTTTTTTGATTTGATTTTTTCTATTGGAATATTTTTATTATTGGCAAAATTCAAAATTTCTTTATCTAATTCATCACCTACATAACCAGAATCAATTATTTTAGCAGAATTGCAAAGAACTGAATATTCTAAAAGTTTGGTGTCATGTGCTTCAGAACTACTAAAGATTTTGCCATCCTGATATATTTTAGAAAGAGTTAATTTGCCTAGGGTAATAGTTCCGGTTTTATCTACTACAAGAGTACTTGCATTTCCAAGAGTTTCTACAATATTCATTTTTCTTACAAGAGCATTTTTATCAGCCATTCGTTTTATTCCTAGTGCAAGTATTATTGTAAGAACTGTGATTAACCCTTCTGGAACTGTTGCAACAGCAAGAGAAATTGCAAGAACAAAGAGAGATGTTAATTCTCTTCCCTGAGCAAATCCAATTAACACCAGGAAAGCTATTGCAAGTATGGAAAATATGCTTATTTTTTTTCCAAGAGAATCCATTGCTCTTTGCAACAATGTTTCTTCACTTTGAATTTCTGAAAGCTTTGAAGCAATCGCCCCTAATTCTGTTTCATTTCCAATAGAAACAACAATTGCAGTTCCTGTACCTTTTGTTACAAATGTTCCTGCATATACCATATTTGAACGTTCTGATAGAATTTTATTTTCTGGGATAATCATATTATTTTTAAAAACAGGAATTGATTCTCCTGTAAGTGTGCTTTCGTTAACTTCAAGATCACTCGAATAAAGTATTCTACAATCTGTAGGAATTTTTTCTCCTTCCTCTAAATAAATAATATCCCCAGGAACAAGGTGTAGCGCATCAATAACTTCATTTTTTCCGTTTCTCAGGACTAATGCTCTCGGAGCCTGAATTGCCTGGAGTGCCCTCATACTCTCATCGGCTTTGTATTCTAAAATAAATCCAAAGGTTACACTTAACAATATTGCAATTGTAATACCAATTGCATCAATAATGTGACCTATAAAAAAGGAGAGAACCGCTGCTAGAATTAGCAAGATAAGGATAAAATTTTTGAATTGAGAAAGAAAAATATCGATTTTTGTTCTTCTGTGTTTTCCAGAAATTATATTTAAACCATATTTTTTCTGCCTAAGTTCAACTTCTTTTGAAGAAAGTCCGTATTTTTCATTACTATCTAATTGTTTTAAGATATTTTTTATCTCTATGGAATGAAAAGGCATGAATAGATTTACAGTGTACTCTTAATTAATTTTCCTGTTTTTTATTATTATATGGATTGAAATTAGTTTAGCTAATTTCAAAATTTGAAATGACGCTTCATTTCAATAGATTGAAATCTCTGATTTCAAAAATTGCAATTTTGCATGGCAAAATTTCAATGGATTGAAGATCGTATGATCTTCAAAAATAAAAATTTCTATTAGAAAAACAGAGGTGAAATTTTTATGGATCTGGAATTTTCAGAAAAAGAAATAG
>JAQTSF010000119.1 GCA_028711485.1 Candidatus Iainarchaeum sp. | reverse complement strand
CTGACAAAACAATAGGTGGATTAGTAAAAAAGACAGTAAAACTTGTAACTCCAAAAACAATGCTTGCAATAATAGACCACTTATATACTTCTGAAGGCAAGGTCTGCATGGATATAATTAACGAGATAAGCTCAAAGAGTGGAGTTAACAAAGCAGCGGTAAGTAAGGCATACCAGACCCTTGCTGATAGGAATATTATTGAGATTTTCAAAAATAACAACAAAGATTGTATAAAACTTAAAAAATATGAGTTCACAACTGAAAAAATTGATGGTTCGGATTATACTGTATTGTATCCTGATAACATTGAATACCCCACAAAAAAGCTGCTATTTAATGTTTTCAAGTCGTACAAGCACTTAAAAAATGCAATAGAACTTGCAAGAGACACAACTTTCCTTGATAAATTTTTAAGCAGGTCATTAAATCTCGGACTTTTTAAAAACCTAAGAGACAGCAAAGATAGTTTATACCAAGGTTATTGTTCTGCGATAAAAGAATTACTTGAAAACAAGGACATTAAAGGTTATATCAAATATGAAGGGTTTTCTGAATTTATAGGCATGCTTGTAGGCTTAAAATGTTCATACGCATTGATAAGGTGTTCGGCAAATCTGGAAGCAATACAAGACATTCCTGAGCTGACTTCTGTAAAAAATGATTTATATATTGAAAAACTGTATGAAAACTGCGGTGGAGAGCTGGAATTCGTTACTGAAACAGAAGATGGAAAGATAAAAAAATCTCTGCTGGAATGGTGGTAATATGAAATGTTCAAAATGCAATAAAAAAGTGGAAAAGACATTCTTGGATAAGCCTAAAGGAACGTATATCAGAACAAAAGGAAAGCTTGATTTAATATGCAGTGAATGCCAGAAAGAAGAATCGAATAATAAGAAGTAAATAATTTAATTTGTACTCAAAATATGTAGGGAATATACTTAGAATACTGAAACAAAAAGGTTAAACAGCGAATAACAAAACTTTTTAAATTATTATGTTTCTAATATAGTAATCAGAAAAGACTATAATAGTCGTAAGTTTAAATGGTGAATAAAAAATGAGACGATCACACGGAGGAAGACAGCACACAAGGTGCATACTTAAAAAGAACTATAAAGAAAAAGGAAAAGTAACTATAAACAAACAGCTCCAGAAGTTTGAGGTTGGAGATAAAGTAGTTATTAAGCCTGAACCAGCAATACAAGAAGGAATGCCTTTCAGAAGGTTCTTCGGAAAGGTGGGGGTTATTGTTGGCAAAAGAGGAAAAGCTTACGAAATTGAAATAATGGACTTCACTGCAAAAAAGACAGTATTATCTCTTCCAGTGCATCTCCAAAAAAGGTGAATAAAAAATGTCAATTGAAATAATAAACGAAAAACCAGTTCCGATTGCTGAGGTAAAAGATTTGATTGGAAAAAGGAAGGAATATTCATACAGACAAAAGCTAGCGTTAGAACATGCAAAAGACAATGCAAAACTTTCGCTGAAGAATACGCAGGCTTTGATTGAAGACCTTAAAAAACTCGAAATAAGAAGGTTAAGGGAAAAAGATATCATCAAGATAGCTGATATGGTTCCAAAAACTATTGATGATTTAAAAGTTATAGTATCAGGTTCAGCAACTCCACTGATAAAAGACGAAATGGAGAAAGTGATTGAAATTGTCAAAAAATACGCATAATAACAATAAGGTGACTGTAAATGCAACCGCAATATACGGAAATGAAAAAAGAGGAAACAGGAATTGTTTTGGATTACTTACCGAACGGTCACCCGTTTATGGATAGAAGAACACCAGTTGCACAAGTTCTAGGCCAGCAGCATTTTACTCTTCTAGAGGTAGCTCCAAAAGAAGGAGTATTTCTATCTCCTCACGAGATTGTATATCTCGGCCCTGACAAGAGAGAAAAAGTACATCATATAATAGGCAAGATAGACTCCCACCAATTAACACAGACTGCTAAATCAGAACTGCCTTATATTATTGAAGAAATAGTTAACAAAGAAGAGAACAAATATGTAGAGTTCTTCAACAAAGCTGGACCAGTAACAGCAAGGTTTCACCAGCTAGAACTTCTTCCAGGAATTGGAAAGAAGAATATGTGGAAAATAATTGACGAGAGAAGGGTAAAACCATTTGAAAGCTTTGAAGATATAAAGAAAAGAGTAGACCTGCTTCCAGACCCAAAGAAGTCCATAATTAAGAGGATAATAATGGAGATAGACCAGGAAGACAAGTATGAATTTTTCACTAGATGATAAATGAATTACTACATTACTTCAGAATCTACAACAAATGCAATATTAACTTTTTTTAAAAAACAAGGAGAAACATTAAGCAGTATTTTCGGGATTAGTCTAGACCAGTCAATGATTTTCATATGGATAGCCATATTTATTATATTTCTTTTATTAGCACAGAAAGTTACTGGCAGTTTTATTAAATGGGGAATAATAATATTCTTATTCGTACTCGCATTATTTATAATTTATACTTAATTTACTCCCTTATCA
>JAQTSF010000118.1 GCA_028711485.1 Candidatus Iainarchaeum sp. | reverse complement strand
GGAGATTCTGTTGATTGTGATAATGCATCAATAGATCTTAAAGCAAATGATGTTGATTGGAATCTTATTTTGGAACCGTCATTAGCACATACTACAAGCACACTAGATTATTCATTTACATTACTAATTCAGAATTATTTACAACAAGGAAATATCGATATATTGCTAAAATTAACTGCAACCATGGTTTCAAACGATGAAAACTATAGTGATATGATCTGTGAATACGAAGGTGCACTTCCAAAACTGTTTTGCGAATTATTTATATAATTTCCCTTCTTACTTATCCCTGTTGATACATAATGTTAGAGCAAATACTATTTGGAGAACTCCTCATGCAAGGAGAATTAATAAGAATAGCAATTGCATTTTTAGGTTTGTTAGCAACCTGTTATTACGATTTATTTAATAATAAAAATATACCAGAGAAAATCCTTTATTTATTTTTAGGGGTTGCTTTAGCAATAAATTTTATATTCTTTGATTACACTCTTTCAGTATTCGCAATATTACTTGCATTATCCATAGGTGCAATCGGTCTGTTATTCAATAAATTAGGACAATTAGGAAGTGCGGATGTTATCGTTCTTTCTTCAATAGCTCTTTTACTTCCAATTCACCCATCAATTTCAAATCTCCCATTTAACTATCCATTTGTTTTCTCAATAATCGTGTTCTCAGGGGTTTTGTTTGCAATTTATACTGTATTTTATTTTGGTTGGAAAATATTACATTCCAACAAAACCACTCCTAATTTACTTGCATTAATTCTTTTGCTTCCTTATGCAATATTCGCGTATATCTATCTTCAATTTCCATTTTTTTCCTCTGCTTATTTTTCAATCGTTTCACTTGTAGTCTTTTCAAGTATTTTTTTCATTATCTATAAAAAAGATATAAATAATCTGCTGGTCGAAAAAGTTCCATTAAAAAAAGCCGAGGAAGAAGATGTTGTTGCAATAGAAATGATGGATAAAAAAACAGTGGATAAATATAAAATCTCCAGAGTGTTAAGCTTAAGTGAAATAAAAAGATTAAAACAATTAAAGATAAAGGAATTGATTATTTATAAAAATCTCCCACCATTTCTTCCATTTATCCTATTAGGTTTCATACTTTCATTATTCCTTTCAAGAATGCTTATGGGCTGAATAAAATGCTTTACATTCCCCCTCATAAAATAATAGATTACTTGGTCTCTTTTCTTGCGTTATATGTAGTAGTATTGTTCATATTGTTGTATTTGATAAACAGAGAGAAAATAACTAAACCTGTTAAAAAAACAAACTGGGAGCCAAAAATAAGCGTGGTAATACCCGCATACAACGAAGAAAAGAACATAAGAAGATGCATTCAATCTCTTTTGGATATGGATTATCCTAAAAATAAATTGGAAATAATAGTGGTGGATGACGGTTCAAAAGACAACACCTACAAAATTGCTATTGAATACAAAAAATCCGGGGTAAAAGTTTTTAGGAAAAAAAACGAAGGAACTGCAGCTGCAACAAAAAATTATGGAATAAGCAAAGCAACTGGTGAACTTATAGCAACCCTTGATGCAGATTCTTATGTTTCAAAAAATGCTCTTAGAAAAATTTTACCCTTATTTGATGAAGAAGATGTTGTTGCAGTCACTTCGGCAGTAAAAGTTTCCAATCCCAATAGTTTTCTTAAAACCCTTCAAAGAGTGGAATATCTTCTTGCAGTGTTTTCAAGAAGGATACTTTCAGTAATAGATTCTGTTTTTGTAACGCCCGGACCTTTTAGCGTATTTCGAGCATCAGTATTCAAAAAGGTTGGGGTATTTGATGAAAAGAGTATTTTAGAAGACCAGGAAATTGCATTAAGAATGCAGAAACACAATCTTAAGATAAGGAGCTCTATTGATGCAGAGGTATTCACAGATGTTCCTGGAAATTTTTTCTCTCTTATAAGGCAAAGGATAAGGTGGCATAGAGGAGGGCTAATAAATTCAATAAATTATTTCCATTTAATAAATCCGAAATATGGTGATTTCGGTTTGATAGTTCTTCCATTGAGTTTAATAGCAATATTCGGAATATTCTCAATAATATTTAATCTTGCATTTACCTATCTTTTTTACAGATCTATCTCTGATTTTTTATATCTTGATAATCTTCTACTGGTTTTTCAGCCGATACACTTTGCAGGGATAATCCTTTTGATTCTCACAGTTATTTTTTCAATATATCAGATAAGGTATTTTAAAGATGAAAAACTCAATCCTCTATGGGTAATAATTTATATTATTTGTTATGCTTACCTTATTACGCTTTACTGGCTTTTAGCCATAGGAAAACAAATAAAGGGTGACAGAGTCTCATGGTAGAAAGAAAAATAACTGTAAAAGTTTATGTTCTCGCATTATTTATTACAATTGCAATTTTTCTTCTAGGAGTATTTGTAGGGCAAATAGTTAATACAGAGGTTTCAAAACAGCTTTTAGATGAGGTAAAATATTATTCAATGGATTCTGATTCATTAAATATAATGCTTCTTTTGGATCCCTCCCC
>JAQTSF010000023.1 GCA_028711485.1 Candidatus Iainarchaeum sp. | reverse complement strand
AAGTTACTTTAGAACTTTCAAATGGCCAAACCTTTTCTATTCGTGCATACGATAGTAGTGTGCTAGGTCCAGGTGATTTTGTAAAAAAATCTGGAACTATTTATTTAGGTTTGCCTACCCAAAAACAAATTACTTCTAGATTAGAAGAAGAACTTAGAAAGCTAGGGGTTAGTGAAGACGCAATTCAGGAAGCCCTTTCTCAAGTAAAATTCTCCTAGCAAGGTTTTTATAATCCTTTTTACATCTTCTATTTATGTTATTTAGGGAATGCGCAGAAGTATTCGAAAAATTAGAATCCATTTCAAAAAGACTTGAGATGACCTCTATTCTGGCAGATTTTTTCAGAAAAGTACCTTCAAACGAGATACAACCATTAATTTATATGATACAAGGAATTCTTTCACCCCCTTTCTTAAGTGTTGAATTAGGATTAGGAGAGAGATTTGCAATTTCAGCAATTGCTTCTTCAGCAGGTTATCCAATAAAAGAAGTTGAAAAAAATTTTGCAAAATCAGGGGATCTTGGAAAAACAGCAGAATCCCTTCTTGAAAAAAAGAAACAACTCTCACTTTCAAGCAGGAAATTGGATCTGATTTATTTATATAATTCATTAGTTAAGATTGCGAAAACATCTGGTGCCGGTTCCCAGGAACTTAAAATAAAACTTCTTACCGAACTCCTAAATAATTCTACTCCACTAGAATCCAGATTCATAATCCGTTTTGTTATCGGAGAATTAAGATTAGGGGTAGGTGATCCAACTATTCTAGATGCACTTTCAGTTTTAAAAGCAGGTGACAAATCACTAAGGGAAGAACTTGATCGCGCTTACAACATTTGCGCTGACCTGGGTCTTGTTGCAAAAATATTTATGGAATCCTCAGAACAAATTAAACATTTCAAAGTAAAACCATTCAATCCTCTAATTCCTGCATTAGCAGAAAGATTATCTAATTCTGAAGAAATAATAAATAAAATCGGAAAATGTGCGGTTGAGAATAAATTTGATGGTTTAAGATTACAGTGCCATAAAAAAGGAGAATTAGTGGAAATATATTCTAGAAAATTAGAGAAAATGACACACATGTTTCCTGATTTAGTAAAAGAGATAAAATCTCTGAAACAGGATGAAATAATTTTTGAAGGAGAAGCATTAGCTTTTAATAAAAAACAAGACAGGTATTTCTCTTTCCAGGAAACAATAAGACGAAGGAGAAAGCATGGCATTGAAGAAAGCTCAAAAGAATTTCCTCTTAATTTATTTGTTTTTGATATTTTTTATATTGATGGAAGAGATTTAACAAAAGAGAGCTATACACAAAGAAGAAAATATTTAGAACAAATATTTCCAACTACTCTATTAAAACTAAGTGAAAATAAAATTGTTTCAACCGCAGAGGAAATGGAAATCCTTTTCCAGAATGCAATAAAAGAAAATCTTGAAGGAATAATGGCAAAAGATTTGAATTCTCCCTATACTGCAGGAAAAAGAAAATTTGCATGGATAAAATTAAAAAAATCATATGGAAAATCAGTGGATACTATTGATGCTGTAATTGTAGGCTACTATTTAGGGAAAGGCTCAAGAGCAAAATTCAAATTCGGAGGAGTTTTAACAGCAATTCATAATCCTGATTCCGGAAAATTTGAGACAATTGCAAATATAGGAAGCGGTTTTACTGAAGAGGAAATGAATAATTTTGAAAAAATATTAAATAAAATTAAATCCAAAAAACCTTCAAAAAATTTAATTTTCAAAACAGAACCTGATTTCTGGGTAAAACCAAAATATGTTGTTGAAATAGCATTTGATGAGATTACTCAATCCCCAACGCATACCTGTGGTATGGAGAATGATAAGGGATATGCTCTAAGATTCCCAAGAATAGTAAAATTAAGGGAAGATCGTTCTGAAAATGAAGTAACAACAACAAAAGAAATAATTGATATGTATTGGTTGCAGTTTAAAAATAAAAAATAGAAATTAATTCATGCTGTTCTTCTTATGAATGGTTTTCTTGGAGGTGCTGCTTTTGCTTTCATTCTAGTTTGCATTACTTGTGCCAGGTGTCTTGTTCTCTCTCTCATATCAAAACCAAAATCCTTAAGGAGATCATCCATTGGTTCTTCTCCGGGTTGTACTTTTCTTGGTTTTTTTGGTTCAATTTTTGGTTTTGAATCTTTTTTAGGTCGAACCTTTGGTTTAGGAGTATCAGGTCTTTTTTCTTCTGCTGCAGGTTTGGGTGCTTCAGGAGGTGCAATCACAGGTGCAGGTTGTTCAACATGCTCAACAGCCGGAGCAGGAAGCACTTCTTCTTTGGGTTGTTTAGCCTCTTTCTCAGCTCTTATCCTTTCTTTTTCTGTTAATATTAATCCTCTTAGTTTATCCCCTAAAATTCCGAATCCTTCTGAATCTAACTCCGGATAGGTTCTAAAAAGTCCTTTTTTTCTTAATTTAGCTCGTAATTCTCCATTTGATGGATTATCATTTGCAGTTTCAATTATTCTTCCATCAACTGATATTTTCCATCCTTTTCTGGTTTTTTCAATAGATACATCAAGTCCTTCAACAATTTGTTCTGGACTTTTTGTTTCTTTTTGAGTATCTGGTTCAGTTGGAGGCTGAACAGCTGGAACTGGCGCTGGTTGTTCTATCTTTTCTTCAACTTTTCTTCCTGTTGTAGTAGGAAAATCAGTTACTGCGAAAAATCCTCCAACAGCAACAGCCACTGTACCCAATAATATAGCAATTGGTAATCCAAAATTAATTTTAGGCATATATCTCTTTCTCCTCTTCGTGCTTTCCATTCTTCTTTCTCTAAAACTTTTTCTTCTACTAGCTTGTTCTATTCCTGCTTCTTCTCTTCTTTCCCTAGCTATTCTTTCGGCAGTTTCATAATCTATTCCTGATTCTTGTATTATACTTAAAATTCTTTTTGCTATTCTACGTTCAAATCTTTCCTCTAAATCAGTATATACTGCTGCTTCTGCACCATTTTCAAGATTATTAAATATATATATTCCACCAACAGAATATCTTTCTTGTCCAACTCTGACTGCAATTGTTTCATCTTCGTATATTACTACTTCGCCTTCCAGTGTTATAGCTGTTCTTTCCGCTTCTTCTCTTACTCTTGCTGGCAATTTTTCATCTCTAGACATTTCTAAAATACTTGCATATTCCCCTTCTCCACTATAACATTCAAGAGCTCTTATTCCAGCGTCTTCTCTTACTTTTACTGGCAATTTTTCATCTCCAGCATTTTCTCTTAATGACGTTGCAATTGCAATAGCAGAATCATTTCTTTCAATAAAAATTCTAACAGCTTCCATTCCAGCTTCTTCTCTTATCTCTTCAGGTACTAATGCTCCATTTTCTGCAAGCGCAAAAAGCTCCCAATGTTGTTCTCTTTCAACATAAGTTGCAATAGCTCTTCTTGCAGTATTTTCAATATATTCTCTTCCTACTCTTGATCTTTTAAAAGTATCAAAAATACTATCAACATCCTCTTCTGAAAATCCTCTTTCCATTAAATTTTGTCTCAATATTTGTGCTTCCAATATTCCTTGTTCTAGGTATCTTTGCCCAATACTTATATCTAAACAATATCTAGCATATCTGTTAGGATTTTCCTCTACATCAGACACGGGTTTTGGATTTTTAATCATTACTATTATTCTTCTTTCTCCAAAACTATCTTTCTCATAAACTAATTCATCAGGAGTTGGATCTAATAATATCGGATATCGTCTTTTTATTCTTTCATTTCTCTCAGATGCTGTTTCTGCTTTTACTTCAATAGTTCCTGAATATACTTCAGAATCAGCAACTTCTCTTATCTCTTCAGGTAATACAATTTCAGGATCAGTATCTTCTTCTCCAAAACCTATTTCTTCTCCATCTTCTGAAACTTCCCGCATATCAGTTAATGCAGGTATTGCATCCTCAAGCCCTCTCCTAAAATCTACTAGGGGTCCTTCTGAAGGATTTGCGTTCTGTACCATTGTTTTTCCACCAGATGCTAAAGTTGCTGCACTTAAAACTGCCTCGCTTGGTGGGGGTAATTCATCCGTAAATTCGGGAGTATCTCTTAAAATTACCGGTGCTTCAACACCTTCACGTATCATTTTACCAGTTCTACTTCCTTCTGGAACAGTTGCTGTATTTCCAGTTCTTGAAACTTCTTCAATTATTCTCTGCCCTCCCCCGGATCTAATGAAATTAAAAATTATTTCTGCAGTTTCATGATCCATTCTATATATAACTTCAATATTACCTGTAGTGTAATTTCTATTTATAACTCGCTCTACTGTAGTTTTATTTATCTCTCTTTCTCTTTCATCTGATAAAATTATACAAATGTTTCCTTCTGATTTAGATCCTTTCTTAACTCTTACTACCCTTAACTCAGGAGTTTCAGTTCTTTTTTCTTCAGTTCCTACTCCCGGCACTTCAGGTGCTAAAGTAGTAGTTGCAACAGGCCCTACTTTTGGCAATGGTTCACCAACCTCTATAGGTTTTTCATCCATTGTTAATCTAGGAGGTCCACTAACTGTATCATCAGGTATTGGTGATGGAGCAGGAATTTCAACAGCTTCAGTTGGTAAAGGTGTTTCTGCTTGAACTCTAGGAGCAAGAGCGTCAGTTTCTGCTCTAATCATCTCTGTTTGTTCTCCAACCAATCGTTTTCCCAATTCTGAATATTCAAATCTTTCTATAAGTTCTCTTGCAAGTTCAGGTTCTGTTCCTATCCTACTTATATATCCAATAACATCCTCTTTTTTTCCTTCTGCAAGTGCTCTAGTTACTCCATCTGCATTTCCTATCATTCTTCTTTCAACAATTTCCCCAGAACCCCCAGAACCATTAACTATCTCTGCATAAAGCATTCCATCTGTTCTTCCAACAACAAAAGAAATTCCTGTAATTATTGGTGCTGCTACTGGTTGTGGCGTTGCAGGTAAACTATCTTCTACTGATGGTGGAGCTATTTTTTCTTCAACAGGTTGTGCCACTGGTACCTCTGGAATTGTAACTGGTTTTACTTCTACAGGAGGTTTTTCCTCAACAGGTGGTTTTCCAGCTGCTAGATCTAATAATCCTTTGAACAAACCAAATGGATCTTCTTCTGCCATATTAATTACCTTTTACCTAAATTTTGTTCTAGGACATTCTTTATTGCTTGTGCAACTCCGGAAAGTATTTGGTCTCTTAATTGTTCTATTCTGGTTCTCATTTCTTGATCCAATCTTTCTTTTTCTTGCTCTACTTGAACTTTAGTTGCTTCTAGTTCTCTTCCTCTTGTTGTTACTTCTTCATTTAATCTTCTTTGAAGTTCATCCGGAAGATTTACTAATTTCTCTTCTAATCTAAAAATTTGTTCTTCCATAGAAGTAATACTTTCTCTAATTTCATCTCTTTTAGCTTCCCATTCTTTTTGTTCTGCTCTGTATCCTCTTGCTTTTCTATCCAATTCATTAGCTTTTTCATCTATTTTTCTTAATTCTTCTACTGCGAAATCTCTTTCTCTTGTTGGTGCGTCTAATTTTGCATCTATATCCCCAATTTCACGAATTAAATCTTCTCTTCTATTTTCTGCTTCTCTAATAAGTTCTTTTGTATGTTCTAGTTCTTCACTTAATCTACCTTTTTCTTGTTCTAATTCTAACCCTCTGATTGTTCTTAAAGATCGCATAACAACCTCTGCCTGATGTTTTTCTTCTGTAGTTGCGTTATCATCAGACAAAACTCTTAATGCGTCATCCACACTTTCATTCTGCTCTCCTTCTATAAACCAACCATCTAAATCAGGATCTATTGATAGATTTATTCTTCTTTCAAGTTCTGCTACTTTTGCGAGTAAGCTTCCTAATTCTTCTTCTACACTTTGAAGATCTTCAACTTTTTTTGCACGTTCTTCTTCAAGTTTACCAATTTCCTGTTCTCTTTCTTTCTTTGCTTCTTCAAACATTCCTTTTTGTGCTCTTTCTTCTGTTGCATTAGTTTCTGCATCCTTTGCATTTGATTTTGCATCCTCTGCTTTTCTTGATGCCATTTCTAATCCAGCTTCTAATTTCCCTAATAGTACTCTAGCAGCTTTTAATTGATTTTCAAGTAATGATTTTTCAGGAACACTTTCTCCAGAATATAATTTCACTAATTTATCCTCTAATTCTCTGATTATTCCTTCTAATTCTGCTTTTTGTCTCTCAAATCTTTCTCCAAGTTCTCTAAGTGCTTCACTTGATTTTTTTGCACTAACCAAATTTGTAACTACTATTTCAACAGCAGAATCAATTAATTGCAATGCACCATTTTGTCCTAAAAGTCTTACTACTATTTCACTTCCTGGAGCTCCTAGGAAATCTTGTGCAGAACTTCTTTCACCAAAAATATTTGAAGGATCAAAATTTAGTCCTCTAATAACATAATTTCCAGAATCATTCATTAAAACAATTGGAACTTTTGTTGCTTCAGCAACTACTGGCTCCTCTCCAGATACAACTAGTGGTTCTGCTACAACAGGCCTAACTTCAGTTTGGCTAGCTTCAAATGTAGCAGGAATTTCTACTACTGTACCAGTATCTATTCTCTCAGGTACTCCTCTAACCTCTTCTAATCTTTTGCTAGGTTTGTCCTGACCGCCGTGTTTCCCTGTAATTTTTTTCTTTGGTTTAACCTTTCTTCTTGCGTTACTCCCACTATCTGTTTTTGTTTTTGAAGTTGTTCCCATTAGTATACACCTTATATATACAATTTCTATAACAAAACATTTTTAAATATGCTCTATAACTAAAAAATTTTCTATACTCTATATCTAATAATAAATCTATTATTCTATTTTATACCAACTTCAATTTTTGAAATTAGTCAAACTAATTTCAATCCACGTATTTTCTCATAATCTTTTCTGTTTTTTGTTACTAAATATGCTCCGGAATCTATACACACAGAGGCATTCAGAATATTTCGTATCGGTCTTATCTCTCCTATCTCCCGCAAATCATTATAAACTCTTGAAGCAATTAAACTGCAGTTCTCATTAAATTCCAAAGGAGTTATATTTTTTACAAATTGATTTATTATATCTGTTTTATTTACTGTTACAAATAATTCGAATAAAGTAAGCGAGGTTGCGCATAATTCTTCTTCTGCATAATATTTTACTTTTTCAACCATTGCACTTTCCCCTCTAAGAAAATCTATTATTACCTGGGTATCAAGACAAATTTTTTCCATTCTATCTTCCCCAGAAATCAAATTCTTTTTTTACATTTTCAAATGTCTTTCTATCCAAATCATCCTTATCTACACTTCCTGCAAAAGAAACAATGTCTTTCATTTTTCCTTGCTTTTCTTTTATTAAATATTCTATTATTTGACTGAAGCTCATTCCTTTTGGTTTTTTCAATCTATATAATTCTGCATACACATCATCCCTAATAGTTATAACACGGACCATAATTTTCACCAATTTATAGTAAATACATTTACTAAATACATTTAAAAATCTTCCTCGTATATCCTCTATTTGTATTTATATGTCTATTAGAATGTTTATATCCTACAGTCGTAAAACGTAAAATATTTAAACCTCTATTTTTAGAGGATAGGTTACCTCCCAGTCCTCGTTTAAGGATGAGGAATAAATATCACGAAAATTCGTGATTAAAGGTGATTAAGTATGGAAGATTTAATAAAATCGGTTGTGGATGAAAAAGGAGTAGAGAAGTCTGCAGAGGATGAAGACCAGTTCAGCTCTGAGCAGATAAAAATCGTGACTGTAGGTGTAGGTGGTGCAGGAAATAACACCATAAACAGATTAATCAAATCTGGAGTTAAAGGTACCCATTTGGCTGCCGTTAACACAGACAGACAACACCTAAATATTGTTCATGAAAGAGCAAAGAAAATCCTTATAGGTAAAAGCGTAACCCGTGGTTTAGGAGCAGGAGGTTACACAGAAGTCGGAGAAAAATGTGCAGAAGTAGACAGACAAATGATTGAAAAAGAATTAGAAGGTGCCCACTTGGTATTCGTATGTGCGGGTATGGGTGGAGGAACAGGAGGAGGAGCTTCTCCAGTTGTTGCACAAATTGCAAAAGAACAAGGAGCAATAGTTGTCTCAATGGTTACCTATCCATTCGCACTTGAAAGAGCAAGAAAAAAGAGGGCAGATGAAGGAATTGCAAGATTGAGAAAAACCTGCGACTCAGTAATTATTTTAGACAACAACAGATTGGTAAAACTTGTTCCAAACCTTCCGATGGCAGAAGCATTTGCAGTTGCAGATGAAATTCTATCAAGAGCAATTTCAGGTCTTGTTTGGACCATTACCCAGCCTTCTTTGATAAACATTGACTTTGCAGACGTAAGAGCAATTATGCAAGGTGGTGGAGTAGGATTTATCGCAGTTGGTGAAGGAAAAGGTACAGACAGAGTTACTGGAGCAGCAGAAGGAGTAATCAAAAACAGACTTCTTGATGTTGACTTTGAAGGTGCAAAGGGTGCAATTATCCACATTACAGGAGGTTCTGATCTAACTCTCGGAGATGCTATAAAAGCAGGAGAGATTATTACTGAGAGAATGGATGCAGAAGCAAATGTAAAATGGGGAGCAAGAATAATGCAAAATTACGAGGGCAAATTGGAAATAGTTGCAATCGTAACTGGAGTAAAAGGAGCCTCTGTTTTAGGAATGCCTTTTGAAGAAAAAGAAGAATCCGCATTCCCAGAATTTGGTTCTGATTTAGACGTTCTTGCATAAATTTTTTTCTTTTATTTTTTCTTTTTATTTTTACTATTTATTTAAAAACATTTTACTTCATATTATAACACATGAAACTCAGAAACACTCAGCAACAGAAAAAAACAAAAATTCCATTTAAAGTTGCTGTTGCACGAGCATTCAGAGGAAAAATTTGTTATACTTATATTTACTATTTAGTTGAGAATAAACTTTCTAGAGAATTAAAAGAATTGGTAGAATCTATTAAAGATGATAAAGAAAAACTCAATCGTCTTGATTTGATATTATACCAAATCCTCTCAGATTATGCAGATATTGTAATTACCCCCGAAGTGCGTTCCTTTGGTTTAAGTATGAGAGCTAAAGTTATGGAATATGCTCTTCAAAGATAATATTATATTTCTTTATTCTAATTAATACTAATTACGGATCCATGGTCTAGTTGGTAGGACGTCACCTTCACAAGAATTTTTCTGAAAACGGTGAAGATCATCGGTTCAAATCCGATTGGATCCATCCATCTTTTTGACTTAGTATTTACTAATGGCAAAAAGAATGGTTCCAAAAAGCCTTGAGGTTTTTCTTATATACTTTTATTCTTTTCACACTTATTTTATTTAATGAATAAATTACTCTCGTTATACAATTCCCTGCTAAAAAAATATGGAAAGCAGAATTGGTGGCCGGCTGAAACAGAATATGAAATAGTTGTTGGTGCTCTTCTAACTCAAAATACAAACTGGAGAAATGTTGAAAAATCCATAATTAATTTAAAGAAAAATAATTCTCTTCATCCGGAAAAAATATTGAAATTAAATTCGAATAAATTAAAGGAATTAATAAAACCTTCAGGATTCTACAATCAAAAAGCTCCAAGATTAAAAGAACTGACTAAAAAATATTCATCTATAAAAAACAAAAAATTATCTATTGAAAAATTAAGGGAAGAACTGCTTTCTGTAAAAGGAGTTGGAAAAGAAACTGCTGATTCAATAATTCTTTATGCATTCAACAAACCAATATTTGTAATAGATGCTTATACAAAAAGATTTTGTAAATTTTATAATCTATTTAATGGGAAAAATTAT
>JAQTSF010000117.1 GCA_028711485.1 Candidatus Iainarchaeum sp. | reverse complement strand
AGCATATACGACGAATTAGAGCCATATTTGGGTGAAGAATATAATCTCATATTCTACCCTGTAAAATCCGCTTCAATTACTTCAATAAAAATAAATCATATCGATATATTAAATACAACGAAAACGAATAATCCCGCATGCTTTGATAATAAAGACGGGAAAATTGTTCTTGAGTTAGAACAAGAACTTGGTGGAACAAATCTGGTAGTAATAAAATGATGTTTAAACGTGCTATGCAGTTGCCTTTTGCATGGATTTTTGCTTCTATTATCGGGGCATTTATTCTTTTTTTATCAATATACATTGGAGTAAAACTAATCAACACTGGGGGTGTTCAAGCAGATTATGAAATCGCAGAAAAAATTGGAATTCTATTGGGTCCTCTTGAAACGGGATTTCAAAGCAGCCAAAAAAATGATATGGAAATTCCCGTTAGCATAAGAATTTATTCTGAGTGCGATGAATCCGGGAATTTTGGAGAGCAGAAAATAAAAGTTTCCCAATTTCTTTTAAAAAAATGGACGGATTCAAATGCAATTGTGTCTTTTCAAAATAGGTATATTTTTTCTGGGGATTATTCTGAAGGAAAAAAATTTTTTATTTTTACCAAACAATTTGAAATGCCTTTCAAGGTTGCAGATTTAGTATATCTTAGTTCTTCTGAAGAGAATTATTGCTTTATGAATGCCCCTAAAAATGTAGAAAACGAATTGAAAACTTTGGGACAAGAAAATATTGCAACTTCTGATTGTCCGGATAATTCAATAAATATCTGCTTTTCTCATGGAAGTTCATGTGATATAGAAGTGGAATATTCTCAAAAAGTAGTTATAAAGGGTTCAGACAGGATGTATTTTGAAGGAGATGCGCTAATGTATGCTGCAATATTTTCTGAAAAAGGTATATATGAATGTCAGGTTAAAAGATTAATGAAAAGATTGGGAGAGCTTTCTTTATTATACAGGGATAAAGCGACATTAATTTCGAACAAATGCCCATCAAATCTTAATCTTGAATTGCTCTCTGTGGCTGCAGGCAATATTCAGGATTCAAAATCCTTATCCGTTGTTGGAAAAATTGCGGAGGACATCAATAAAAATAATGAAATTGCTTATTGCAAAATTTGGTAAAATTAAATGAAAAAAAAAGCACAATTAAAAATACAGCAAATGGCATTTATGCTTATAGCGGTAACTATATTTTTCATACTTGCTGGAATGTTCGTATTAGTAATTGCACGTTCAAACTTGCAAAAAGAAGCAGAAATTTTAAGAGAGGAAGATTCGGAACATCTAGTTGAAAAAATAGCAAATGTTCCAGAATTTATTTGCGGAGAGACATTTGGAAGCGATAGAATTGACTGCATAGATGCGGACAAAGTTATGGTATTAAAAGAAAAAATTGAAAAGTATAAAGATTTTTGGGATATTGAAAATATAAAAATAATTAGAATTTCTTCGGAATCAACCGAACTATGCACTATGAATAATTACCCAGACTGCGGAATAATACAACTTTTTGATAATGATGCTATTGGAGTTTCTAATTTTGCTTCCTTATGCAGAAAGGAATCTTTTTCAGGTGAAAGTTATGATGCCTGTGAAGTTGTTAAAGTAATAGTAAGTTATAAACCTCGGAGTTAAATAATGAAAATAAAAAGAAATTTGAATAAGCAAGCGCAAGAAGAAATCGTTGGATTTTCTATGATAATTGTGCTTGTATCTGTAATACTTCTTATATTATTAAGTATCTCTCTAAAATCCGGTTCAGAGAGCACAGTTGAAAGCTATCAAGTTGGAAGTTTTTTGCAATCTTTAATACAGGAAACGAGCGATTGCAGCAATAAAAATGTAAGATACTATTCCATAGAAGAGTTAATGTATAAATGTTATTTTGGTTCGTTTAGCGGAGAAGAAGAAATTTGCATTGATAAAAGAGATACTTGTGATGCTTTCTTGAAAAGCGTTGGAACCACATTAAATAGAAGCTGGAACCCGGGAATTGGAGAAGATTTCCCCGTAAAAGGGTACTTGCTAAATATTACGGTAGATGGCGAACTCTTTAAGCAAATAGAAGCGGGAAATATTACACAAACATCAAAAAAGGGCGCACTTCAAGAGTTACGAAATAGGGGAAGAGAGTTTAAATTAGAGTTTTATATATACTATTAAAGAAACGAATATTTATTTTTATATTTTAAAGTGGAAAATTATTTCGTTTATAAGAATAACTGGCCTATGCCTTACTCTTTTCTTCGTTTTTTCTTCAATCAACTCTATAAATCCAAATCTCTGCAATAGCTTAACATCATCATTTACAGATTTAAACCCCCTTTTGAGTATTTTGGATAAATCGTAAATAGATTTGGGTTTTTTTGTTTTGATTACATGAAGAATTCTTGCCTTTTCATTGCTTAAAAGTTGCCTAAGAGCCAAAGCACCAGAGAAATCATAATCCTTTTTGGAAGAACCTTGCGATTTGAATATGGAAAATGCTCCCTTGGACTCGTTTATTGTTATTTCAACGTTTTTTACTGATGCCATTTTAATAG
>JAQTSF010000116.1 GCA_028711485.1 Candidatus Iainarchaeum sp. | reverse complement strand
ATCGCTTCTTCCTGTCCCAAATATATCTATTTCTAATTCTCTTGCTTTTTCTAGTGAAATTTCTGGAATAGGGTTTGAAAGTGAAAATACTACATTCGGTTTTTTCATATTTTTTATTGTACTATCTGGAAGTGCTCCTGGTTTCGAAGCAGAAATTATAACTTTTGCCCCTTTCAAATTTTCTATTTTACCATCAAAAGAATCTTTATTTGTAAATTCCAAAAGTTTTTTCTTATGATATTCCAAATCCTTTCTATTCTTGTTTATTGCACCCTTGCTGTCAAAACAAATAATATCTGAAAAACCATAATAGTGCAATAATCCACAAATTGCATATCCTGCAGAACCCGAACCAACAACTGCTACTTTTTCCTCTTTTCCAAAACCTAAAACTTTCATAGAATTTATCAATCCTGCAAGAACCACCATAGCTGTTCCATGCTGGTCATCATGAAAAACAGGTATTTCCATTTCTTCGGTTAATCTTTCAAACACCCGGAATACTTTCGGAGTTTCAATATCCTCTAGATTTATAACTCCGAAAACAGGTTCAAGATTTTTTATTGTTCTTATAATTTCCTCTTCCTCTCTGCATTTAAGAGCTATAGGAAATGCATCTATTCCTGCAAATTGGTTCATAATCATTGCTTTCCCTTCCATAACCGGAAGTGAAGCCTCTGGACCTATATTTCCCAATCCAAGAACACGCGTACCATCTGTGATTATTGCAACAGAATTTCCTTTAATTGTGAAATCATATACTTTTTTTGGGTCTTCTTTTATCTCTAAGCAAGGTTTTGCAACCCCAGGCGTATATAACAAAGACAAATCACTAGTATTTTGTATTTTTTTCTTGCTGCAAATATTTATCTTTCCTTTTAATTCCAAATGCAACTTTACGGCTTCATCCATACTATACCCCATTTATTCAGCACTTATTTTAGCTGCCGTTGTTTCTGCTTTTGAAGAGACAATATATAAATATTCTGCATAACTATAACGTTTATGGACGTTGTTTTGTCTTTTGACATTCGGCTGATTTAAAAACATTTCGAAATAAAATTAAATATTCTATAAAAGTTTTGATTTGTGAGCTTATGGCTACTTTAGACCAAGCTATTATTGCTTCATATAAAATTGAAGGAGAAAATTTTGAGATATACGTAGATCCAAAATTAGTTTACCAATATCTAGATGGCTCGAAAAAAGATCTTAAAAATATTATGATCGTTGAAGAAGTTTTCTCTGATGCTAAGAAAGGCGAGAAACATAGTTCTCAAAAAATACAAAAAGCATTCGGAACAACAGATATCTATAAAGTGTTAGAGATTATATTAAGGAAAGGCAGTGTTCCTCTCACAACTGAGGAGAGGAAAAGAAGACTCGAGGAAAAAACAAAACAGATCATATCAACCATACTCCGAGAAACCATAGATCCACGGACAAATGCTCCGCATACAGAATTACGGGTTAAAACCGCGCTTGAGGATGCAAAGGTCCATATAGATCCTATGAAAAATGTATCAGAACAATTACCTGATATATTAAAAAAACTAAGAATTGTAATCCCTCTTAAATTTGAGAAAAGAAGGGTTGCTGTTAAGGTTCCAGCTGAGTATGCTCATAAATGTTATAGTACTCTTAAAAATTATGGAATTCAACAGGAAGAATGGTCAAAGGACGGTTCTCTTATTGTTGTAATCGAATTTCCTGCAGGAATGCAGGGGGAGATTTATAACAAGCTCAACAGTTTAACAGCTGGAGCCGTTGAAACAAAACTTTTAGAAACAAGAACATAAAATAAAGGTGATTTATAATGTCAGTAGAAATTATTGTACCAGGAGAGAAAATATCAGACAGTACTCTAAGCTTAAGTTCCACTTATATTAAGGATGGAAAAACTTATGCCCTTGCTGTTGGAATGATGGATGAAAATAAATTTACTCCCTTGGAGTGGATATACACTCCAAAATTAGATGATACGCTGGTAGGTATCGTTTCAGATAAGAATCCGAAAGGTTATTCGATAGATATAAACCTTCCGGATAGGGGAATGATAAATGCACGGGATATTCGGGATAGATTAAGAATAGGGGATGTTGTGTTTGGAATAGTTTCCTCATTTAGTTCTTATGGAGACATCGTATTTTATACTCCAAAAAAACTCCAAAAAGGAAAAGTATTCAAAATACCGAGTTCAAAAATACCAAGAATAATTGGAAAAAAGAGCAGTATGATAAGCATGATAAGAGAAGCAACCGGAACCCAGATTGTTGTAGGCAATAACGGATATATTTGGGTGGATCTCGCAGGAAATGTTTCATTGGTAGGAAAAGTTTTCGAAGAAATTGTTGAAAATGCACACAAAAAAGGGCTTACCGATCATATTGCGAAATTCATAGAGGAAAATAAGAAAAAATAAGGTGTTCACATGGAAAAACCAGAATTATTAAAAAATGGAAAACGAGTAGATGGAAGAGGATTAAAAGATTTAAGGCCTATGGAAATGAAAGTAGGGATTCTTCATAATGCAAATGGATCAGCATATGTTCAATGGGGAAAAAATAAAGTAATTTGCGGTATTTATGGGCCAAGA
>JAQTSF010000022.1 GCA_028711485.1 Candidatus Iainarchaeum sp. | reverse complement strand
TCCAATCTTTCATTTATTGATTTTTTATAAAAACCCTGGAATTCTTTCACATAAACACCTAGATTGATTTTTCCAATGCAGAGGATATCTGTGTTATCTTCTCAAATGAAGACCGTATTTTTTCAGAATAAAACGATTTTAAGAATTCTGAAAGGCTCTTGTTTTCATCTGTAAGAAAATATTTTTTGTCCCTACCCATCAGAAAACCTTTTTCTTTTAATTTGAGCAGGTGATAGTATACTGCCTTTTCATTTGTTTTTTCAGAAGTAATTGACTCTAATTTATCAAAAATCTGCTGTGAAGTTAATTGTTCCTTTTTTATATGGGCATAGAAAAGAACCTCTAGTATATCAAAGATTAATGTTCTTGATTCGTTTGGCGAAACTAGGCCTAAAGATAAAGCCAGCCATCTCACCATTGATTTCTTTGCAAGCTTTATTTCATCATTTATAGCCATATCTCTAATAGTAATTTCGCTTCTTATTAATTTTGATTCTGGAATCATTGAAATGAGTTAATAAGTAACAAATTAAAAACTTTTATTAAAGGAGTTTGAAGGTTCGATCAGCTAAAAGATGGGATAAATAACCAATAAAAAAAGGATAAAAAAATGTCTTTGCAAATATATAAATGATAATTGAAAAAGTAATTAGTGCAAATAAAGAATGGGTTATTCCTCTGTGTTTTGGTTTAAGGAAGGTAAATATCAAGAAGTAAACTCCTGAGAATAATAGGGTTAATATAATAGAAGATAATAAATCCCAGGAATTCCAAAATAAATAAACAAATGTAATTATTGGAAATAATTTATCTGAAATTTTTCTGAATTTAGAAAGTTCGTGATCCATATCCGGTAGTACGGAGGAAAAACCTGCGAGTATTGCAAATAGAAGTAAGTTAATAATTTCGATATTAAGAATAAAATAACCGATTAAAAGAAATAAAATAAATGCAAATAGAAAATGTCCTTTCCAGTTCATCCAATCATTCCATAATTTTTTTTAGATTAGAGAATACGGAGTCTTTTACAGGCTCAAGAGTAATAGGAGTTATTACTATTTTTCCAGAATTTATCAAATAAAAATCTTTATTTTTCTCTTTTTTTGAATCTGGTCCTGTAATCCAATAGTAATTTCTTCCATCCGGGTCTATTCTTTTATTGATTTGCACATTGAATCTATGCCTTTGTGGTTTTGCGACAATTATTTCAGAATCAGTTAATCTGTTTGGAAAATTTACACTGAATAAAGTACTTCCGTCAAATTCTTTTGAAAGTTTAGTGGAGATTGAGATTATATGTTTAGCGAGTTCTTTTTCATTTCCCCAGCTTTTTTCTTTATTTTTCCATTCTTCTTTTTTTCTATAAATTGAAAATCCGATTGCAGGAATATTGAATAGAACTGATTCTACGCAGGCTGCAAGAGTTCCAGAAGTGTATATTGAATGTAAAGAACTATTATCCCCCCAGTTTATTCCTGATAATACCAATTTTGGAGTTGGAAAATCTTTTGAGAAAATTCCTAATGTGACACAATCTGCAGGAGTTCCGTTTACTTCGTATATCTCTTTTTCTTTTGGAAATATTCTTAGAGGTTTGTGCAAAGTGATTGCTTTTGAAACACCGCTTTGTTGTTTGTTGGGGATTAACGCATAAGTTGAATCCATCTTTTTTGCAGAATTTAGTAGTATCCTTAATCCTTCAGTATATCCGTCATCGTTTGTAACTAAAATTGTCATAAGTATAGAATAAAGAAAAATAATATAAACTTGGTGTGTGGATATGAAAATATGGTAAATGTTTTTGTATTTCACGGAGCAGGAGGACATCCAGAAGAAAATTGGTTTGGATGGTTGAAAAGAGAATTGGAAAAAACAGGGAGTAAAGTATATGTTCCTGAATTCCCAACTCCGGAAAATCAAACACTTGAAGAATGGCTTAAAGTGTTTAAAAAATATGATAAATTAATTGGAAAAGACAGCATATTTATAGGGCATAGTTTAGGAGTTCCTTTTCTTCTGACTTTAATAGAAAAATATAAAATAAAATCTGCATTTCTTGTAAGCGGTTTCACCGGAAAAGTGGAAAACAAATATAATGATTCAATGAAAACATTTACTTATAAAAAATTTGAATGGGAAAAAATAATAAAAAATTGCGGTAATTTTTATATATTTCATTCAGATAATGATCCTTATATCCCTCTTTCAAAATCCGAAGAATTAGCTGATAATCTTAAAAGTAAAATAATTCTAATTAAAAATGCTGGACACTTTAATTCAAGTTCTGGTTATGATAAATTTGAAGAATTAATGGAAAAAATAAGCAAAGAAATCAAAAAATAACATTATAAAATATTTAGTTAATTGTTTATTTATGAATTTGAAAATAGATAAAGTAATCTTAATTTTATTGATTATTGGAGCATTATTCACTATTTTGGCGTATTTCGGAGGTAATAGTTGCGGAAGCGCTTGTGATAATCATAGTTTTCTAAATCCTTTTGGAATCGGAGAAACACCGGAATCCTGCATTACCTTATGTGTGTATACTCCTAACCCGTATTTTTATATTCTGTTTGATATGACTGTAATTTTAGCAATAGTATATTGTTTGATTATAGTTGTAAGAAAAAAAAATTAAGGATTGAGTCTGTATCTATCCCTTGGGAAAAGCATACACTCTCTTATATTGCTCTGATTTGTTAATTTTTGAGTTATTCTTTCCAATCCAATAGACCAGCCTGAATGAGGTGGCGCCCCTACTCTGAATGCATCAATATAAAACTGGAAATCTTTTGGATCAAGGTTTCTTTTTATCAATGCTTTTTCTAGAAGAGCAGGAATGTGGATACGCTGTGCTCCGCTTGAGATTTCCAGACCTTTGTAAATCAAGTCAAAGGCATTGCAAACATCTTCTTTTTCTTCTTTAGGCATTGAATAAAAAGCACGTGTATTGGTGGGCCATTCATGTATAAAATAAGCATCCTCAGTTATAATCTCATCTAATTTTTTCTCAGCGTCTTTACTCAGGTCCTCCCCCCAAGCTATCTTGAAATTGTTTTCATTTAAAAGTGAAATCACTTCATCATAAGTATATTTTTTCACTGCTTTCGGAACTTCAAAATCAGCATTCAAAATTGAAAGCTCATTTTTCATAGAATGAATTTTTTTCAAAATATGCAAAAATACTTTCTCAAGAATATCCATTGCTTCCAAATGATCCGCGAATCCTATTTCCACATCCATCTGTATTATTTCATTTAAATGTGTAGTTGTAGCGTGTTTCTCTGCCCTGAATACAGGAGTAATCATAAATACCTTATCCATTCCCCCAATAACTGCAAGTTGTTTGTAAAGTTGCGGTGATTGTGCAAGAAATGCTTTTTTATCAAAATATTCAACAGCAAAAACATCTGTTCCCCCTTCTGTTGCTGCACCAGTTAAAGAGGTTGGATGGATTTCCTGGAAACCTAATTCCAAAACTTTTTCCCTAAATGCCTGTGCGATTGCAGATTTAACATTAAAAATTGAATTTGGTATTTTTCTCCTTAAATCAATATACCTGAAATCTAAACGAATGTCCAAATCTGAAGGAACAACATCTGAAGGATCAACAGGCAATTTTCTTTCAACTTTATTTAAAATTTCTATTTTTTCTGGAATAATTTCCACTCCATCAGGAGCTATTGAATTTTCAACTACTTTACCTGAAATTGAAAGTACGTCCTCTCTATTAAATTGGAACTGCTCCAGAAGTGAATCAGAAACTGCTCCTTTTTTTGCAGTTACTTGAACAAATCCTGTTTTATCCCTAAGAACTATGAATCTAACTTTTCCTATGTTTCTAAACTCATGGACCCATCCAGCTACAATAACCTGTTTTCCTTTTGAATTTTTTGCGTCCTTAATGTAATAATTCCTAAACATAAAATCAAAACAATTAGTATAGCTTTAAGTTTAAAATGATTTGCACTTTGTGCAACAACAGAAAACTTCGTTTTATGTGTCTATTGACCCTAGGTCAATCCGGATATTTGAAAAAAGCGCATTGCATTTTTCAAATTATTGGCATTTTCAATTATTCTTCTTCCCAAAGTTTCTTGATCATTCCCATAAGCTCTTTTCTTTTCCTTTGAAATTCAAGCTGCTCTGATTTTGAGAGTTCTACTTCGCTCCTAAGATCTTCCTCTTCTGAAGAATCTTCTTTTGAATATTCTGAAGTACCCTGAGAGGAATGTCTTATTTCTATAAGTTCTGCCTGTTTTGAAAGAAGAGAAACTCTTTTTGAAAGTCCAGAGAGGGAATCTGAAAGTGAACTTATTGAATCATGTATCTCTTCAAAAAGTCTTTTCTTTTCACTAACTTCCTCTAATTTCGAAAGCATTGTGGCGAGCTCGGTACTGCTTGAACTTTCCACTGCTTTATTTACTCCTGCTTTGAGTTGCTCTTTCAAGTCAACTGCATCTTTTGATATTTGATCTAATTCAGTTTTCAAGGAAGATATTTGATGATTGTATTCTTCTATTGAAGAAATAGACTTTTCTTTTATTTTTTGAAAAACCTTGTATGTCTCATCTTCTTCATCAAGTCTTCGGAAAATATCTGATGCACTCTCACTTAATTCATCTCTCTTTCTATCTATATCTTTCCTTATATTTTCAAAATCTTTAACAATTGAAGCAACATTTGATAGATGACTGAGAGAATTTTCAAGATTAGAAATTTTAGTAGATAAATCATTGCATTTCTTCTCAAAACCTTGCATATTATTAATTAATGAACCGGATTTTGAAAGTTCTTCAAGAACTGATTTATAGGATTCAAGATTTCCTGCAACTTTTTTAGAATCTTCAAGTTTTTTTGAAAGCAATGAGAACCTGGATTCAACTGAACCAAGGACTTTGGAGAGTTCTTCTATTTCAGATCTTAGTGATGAAAGTCCTTCTTTATTTTCTAACATTTTCTTTAAATTCTCAATTTCTAGGAATAGCTTCTCGTTTTTAGAAGTCATGGATTTGATTTTTTTGCTGTCTGAAACAACAGATTGAAAATCCTTTTTTAAATTGGAGACTTCCCCCTCTATTTCAGAGTAGTTTATAACATCTGATGGAAGGGATTTTATTATTGCATAGGAGCGTTCTTCTAGTGAAGAAATGCTTTTATTTATTCTATCTATTTCGCTTTTTACAGATTTTAATGAGGAAATGTCCTCGGTTGTTACACTGTTATCTATGAGTTCCTTTCTCATTTTATCAAGCTGTGAGGAGGTAAATACAAGCATGGATTCTATATCTTCTAATTTGGAATATAGTTCTTCAATTCTTGAAATTTGAACTGGGGCAAGATGGGATTCTTTTTCCTTTATTTTGCTAAAATCCCGCGTTTTTTCATCTAATTTTTTTAATTCAGGATAAAGGGAATTGTAATAGTGATTAAACGCTTCTTTCATTTCTTGAAGGTTTTCTTTTTCAGATGTGAGTTTTTTATTAAGTTCGGAAATTTCAGAAGAAAGAGAGGATTTTTCCCTTGAGAAAGATTCCTTTTCTTCTTCTATTTCTTCCTCAGTGGGCTGAATCCAGGAAAGATAGCTTTTTGCAAGTTTATATTTAACTGTAATGATTTTTTCTTCTTCTAGTATTTGTGCCCATTCTCTAACAGTCTGAACTGGAAGTTTAAGTTTGATTGCGGCTTCTTGCAATTCTATCTCCTTATGTTCTCTAACAAGCCTGATAAGCGAATCCACTCCAGTTGTAATTAAAAGCTCATCGAAATCCATGAGCTAATTAATTACGCATACTTAATAAATATTTTGGGTAAAGAGTGAAGTAAGAGTGAACGCATGGCAAAAGGCTCAGATTCAGTAATAAAAAAAATAGCAGTAACTGCACTGCAAAGATTCAAAAATCAAAACCTAATTCTAAAAGAATTCGGGGAAAATGGGCTTAGGGCATATAAAGAGATGGATAATAAAGGAACTTGGGAAGAAATACGTGAAAAATTAGGCATAGATGAAAAGGATTTTTCAAAAATAGTTAAATTTATGGAAAAAAATGGGATGATAGAAATAAAGGAAACCCATATTGAAAAGAAAGCATTTGAGGAAAAAGAGGTTGAAGCTCCTGAAATAGAGGAAGAGGTTGAACCTGTTGAAGATACTACTGAGGAAGTTGAAGAGGAACCTTCGGAAGAAGTTGAAGAAATTGAACCTATTGAAAAGGAACCTGATGAGGAAGTTGAACCTGTTGTTGAAAAAGAAGAATCTGAGGAAGAAGAGGTTGAACCAATAGAAAAAGAAAGTGAGGAGGAAAAAGAGGTTGAAGCTCCTGAGATAGAAGAAGTTGAACCTGTTGAAGATACTACTGAGGAAGTTGAAGAGGAACCTTCGGAAGAAGTTGAAGAAATTGAACCTGTTGACGAAGAGGATGATTATGGGATAGAAAGCAAATCTGAGAAAAAAACCGAAGAAAGTTCTATGGAAAAGATAATAAGAGATAAATATGGGGAAATAGGAATAACTGTTTATGGCCTTATAGATGGCGAAAAAAGTGCTGAAGAAATAATGAAAGAAACAGGACTTACTGAAAAAAGATTAATTGAAATTTTAGATTATATGGAAGAAAAAGGAATAATAAAATTGGAATATCCTGATAAAAAAGGCAGCGTTTCTCAAACAGAAACCAAAAGCTTGCCTGCTACAGATCTTGAAAATCCTTTCAAGCCAATGATAGATCATGAAATAGTCCCGAAAAATATAACGGGAATGCAAACAATTGATGTTCCGGTAAAACTCCCTTTAGATATAGTAAAATCAGTTCAATTGAAAGCAAAAATAATGTTTGAATTTGGAGAAAAAGGATCTGCAGTTTTTGAAGCAATAGACGGAAAGAGAGATATGGTAGAAATTGTTTTGCATTCCAAATCAAGCCTTAAATTTGTAATGAAGATAATTAATTTTCTATTAAATAATAATGCAATATTGCTTAAACCAATAGACAGAGATAAAATTCAAGAAAAGTATGGAGTAGAAGCATATAGAATATATAAAAAATTTGGAAGGGAAGGTGTTCTGCTCTATGAACTTATTGGAAAGGATATGGACATAAAACAAATGATGAGCAAAATAACTGAAGATAGTGAATTATTTATAGAAATGTTTGTATTCGTTCATAATGTTTTGGGGGTACCTATACCTATAGAGAGAGATATTTTGAAAAAGAGACTTCAATAAATTAGATATTTAAAGGTATGCCATAAAAGTATTGATATATATGAATGATTATAGATAATGGATTACAATTACAAGAGATATCATATGGCTTTTTGCAACCATGCTTTTTGCCATATGTATTTACTAAGTCAAAAAGCTGGGATGGTGAATTATTATGAGTCAATATCATAGATCAGTAGATAAAAAAGTTTCAAGAGGAACAGGTGGAAGAAGGAGAGGAAAACAAAGAGATAAAAAATTAGCGCAGTATGGTAGAGATTTCACTGCAACAAGAATAGCAGACGCTGAAGAAAGAAAGAAAATTAGAGTAAGAGGAAGCAATGCTAAGATAAAACTTAAAAAAACTCAATATGTTAATGTTGTCACTGAAAAAGGATCAAAAAAAGCTAAAATTATTGCTGTTCTTGAAAGCCAGAATCCAGAGTATGTAAGAAGAAACATAATTACAAAAGGAGCTGTCCTTAACACCGAAATTGGTAAAGTAAAAGTAACAAACCGAGTCGGGCAGGACGGGATGGTAAACGGAATCTTGGTTAAGGGTAAAGAATCTTCTTAATTGCCCCTATTTTTGCATCTGTTTTTATTCCGCTTGATAAAAAGTGAGTTTTAACCGCTTTATAACCCGCTTCAATAATTTTATTTATTGCAAATTCTGTTTTTGGAATAAAAGAGTTCTTTGTGAATCTTGAAAGCTGGTGAAGATCATAAAAATAAGGAGGAAAATCAAATTCATATTTCATAATATTTAATATCTTATCTAATTTCTGCTTATGAAAATAATCTCTATTTTTATTATTAAGTAACATATGAGAGATAAAATCAGGATTGTGAAGTTCACCTGTCCAGATAGGTCCAGCATAGACCATTTTGTTTCCGCATTCACAAATATTTTGCATGATTTTTCCGTAAGTTCTGTTTCCACAGATAGTACAAAATGAAGTGTAACCAATTTTGCTTATGGAATCTAAACAGTAATCATCTCCTTTTTTCAACTCAAGAAAAAGCTTGAAGTAATGTTGATCTGAAAGAGAAAACATTGGCGAAACTCCAAAATTATTCTCCAAACATGTTTCAAGAACCCTTTTGATAAGAATTCTTATACCGGATTCATGAGTAAATTCATTGTTTAAAGATTTAGAGTGGTAATTTTTCATACATGCAGCTGAATGGGGTCCACAGAGTACGGCCGTATCTGTTGCAGTGATTGAAAGAAATGCCTTTTTCTTTTTGATTATAGAACGAATGGAATCAAACAAATAGGGAACCGGGGAACCAAAAGGATCAATTTCAATAAGGTCACATTCAAATTCTCTTATTTTTCTATTAAAATCTCCTGAGATTACTTTTGATTTTTTAGTTAGTTTATTCTTCTTTATATTTGATTTCATATAATGTATTGCATTTTCGTTACAGTCTATAAAAATGCACTTCAATACATTATCATTTTCTTTTAGATATCTTAATCCTCTTATTCCAGATGCTGAGAATCCATCTGCAATAATTAATTCTTTTTCTATTGTTCCTACTCCTAAAGAGGAAATGCTTCTGCAAAAATGCATTTTTGGATTATAAAAAACATTTTTTTCCAGTTCAAATTCTATGAGTTCTTCTTTCACAAATAAGAAGTAATTAAGAATATATAAAAAGATTATTATTATAGTAAAACTATGATGAATATAAAAAAAATCTTAATTCTGATGTTTGGAATAATAATATCTTTGTCATACAGCTTTCAGGCCTTTGAATATTATAATGCAAAATATTTTGAATCGGTAGTTGTTGATGGAGAAAATAGTGATTATGCGTGGATGAATTCAAATACAGGAGATTTGTATTTTGATGATGGGAGTGATAGTTTGCATTACTTCAGAGCTGTGCATACAAAAAATGAATTATGTGTTATGTTAATAGCTTTTGATCCTACGATGCAAGGTACAACAGATTACGTATATTTTTACTTTGAAGGAACAGAATATTATTTGAAAAGATCTGGAGATGTGTGTGGTGATGTTTCTTGTTTAAGTAAATTACTGAATTCAATAGTTGATTTTGAAACTAGTGAATTTTCAGCTGCTGGAGGGGGATGGAAAGCAGAATTTTGCATTCCATACTCAAAATTAGGAATAGAACCAGGCATAAATAATTATTATGATTTTTCAATTAAACTACATGATAGAACAAATAATATGGATTATTTTTGGCCAAAGCCATTAAACGGCGGATTAATTCAATCGGATAGTGGGTGGGTTCATCCTAATTGGTGCGATGCTGATGACGATTGTGCAGAAAAGGAATATTGTAATATTTCTGAAACAGATGAATTTGATAATTTCTGTGCAGAAGTTGAGTGTACCAGTGATCTTCATTGCGGGAGTAATACATTAGAATGTGTAAATTATGAATGTGTGCTAAAAAGCGATGTATGTACGGTTAATGAAGATTGTGCAGAAAATGAAGCCTGTCAACCAACAGCAACATATGACAAATGTCTTCCGTTGAGTTGTGGTATTAATGAAGAAATAATCAACCACACGTGTGTAGAAAAAGAAGGATATTGTTTTACAGATAATGATTGCGCAGATAATGAATACTGCGCACAAACAGCGAATCCAGCAAACAATTATTGCTCCAAATTAACAGGAGAATGTGGTTATGCTTTAGATCACCAATGGTATAATTATGAATGTTGTGGGGATGCTGATTGTGAATTAGATGAAACATGTGAAAACCATAATTGTATAAAAGAAATAGAAAACCTAACCAATGATTCAATTTGTACTGGGGATATAACTATGCAATTGGTGTACAATACTCAAAATCAAAAATTAAAAGCAAGCATAGGAGGATTAGAGAACTGTAATGGAAAAATTATAAATATACAAGAGGATAGTTGTAATGGAAAGGTAGTTTGTGCAA